>CACZOZ010000198.1:0-8569 GCA_902782865.1 uncultured Eubacteriales bacterium | reverse complement strand
GGACCTGGGAGAGAGGTGCCGGGCCCACCCTGGCCTGCGGCACCGGCGCGTGTGCCGCCGCGGTGATCCATGAGCGCCTGACGGGCGCCGCCGGGCCGAGAGTGGTGAGACCTCTTCTGGGCGCGATGACGATCGAAAGAAGACCTGACGGGGTCTATATGACGGGGCCGGCGCAGATCGTCTGTACCGGCGACGTGGATACGGGCCGTTATTTCAGCCTGAAGGAGGCGTAAGTTGATGAAAAGGATCCTTTCCATAGGGCTCGTGATGCTTTTCCTTGCCGGAGCGGTGACGGTCACGGCCGAGAATACCGCGCCGGAAGCGGATCTCATCATCGCGGGGCTGGATACCACCCAGTACCGCAGCTGGAGCGATCACGCCTTTTTTGCCGCCATGGACGAATTGACGGGCCTCCATGTCGGGACGAGGCAGTTCGTCAGCGCGGAGGAATGGAAAAAGTATAAATCCTCCATGACCAAAGGGGACGCGGATATGCCGGACGCGCTTTTCATGGCGCAGCTGAGTCAGGCGGAGTGCGAGACCATGACCGCCTCGGGCGTGCTGATCGACCTGAAGCCGTATCTGGAGGAATGCTGCCCGAACCTGACGGCGCTGCTGGACCGCTTCCCGGCTTACAGGGACGCGATCACCCTGAAGGACGGAACGATCCCCGCCCTGCCCTACATCAATGAGACCCCGTCCCAGAACGTGATGTGGATCAATAAAAAGTTCCTGAGCCGGGTGCGCATGCAGGCGCCGAATACCCTGGAGGAACTGGAAGCGGTCCTCAGGGCGTTCAAAGCCGCGGACTGCAACGGGAACGGCCGGGCGGAGGATGAGAAGCCCCTGGGCTTCATGGGTCCTTTCGATCTTAAATTCCTGGCCCATGCCTTCGGCATCGTCGCCAACGACTACAATCTTTGCGTGCGTGACGGACAGGTGGTCTTTGCCCCGGCGGAGGATGATTACCGCCTCTTTATCGCCTGGTGCCGTGATATGTACGCTGCAGGTCTCCTGGACAAGGACGGCTTCACCACCAGCGATGCCCTGCGCGAGGTGACGGATGAAAAGAAGGATCAGGTCTACGGTATCGTCCTGGCCCCGCTGATCTCCAACTTCCTGCCCGCCCAGTGGCAGGCGGATTATGAGCCTCTGATGCCTCTGGAATTCGAGGGCAGACGTGTTTACCGTGATTTCGGCACCGGCCTGATCCGGGGCACCTTCGCCGTGACGAGCCATTGCAAGGACGTGCCGGCGGCGCTGCGCTGGGTGGACGCTCTGTATGGGGAGGAAGGCGCTGTTCTGGCTGCCGTGGGCAAAAGGAACAGGGACTTCCTGGTGGACGGGGACGGCACCTGGCGCCTGACGGAGAGCTCCAAATCCAACAGCTACTATACCATCACCAATGTGCTCTCCTCATCCGTCGCTTATCCGGGCTATTCCGCGGATGATTTCCAGAGCCGCTACGGTGACGCGGACCTGGGCGGCGTATTGAAAGCGCTGAAAGACTTCAACAGTTACTGTGTGCTGCCCTTCCCGTATGTCAGCCTGACGAATGACCAGGCATCGAGGATCTCTGAGCTCCAGGCCAAACTGGGGCCCATGGTGGACATCGCCATCGCTCAGTGGGTGCTCGGGGAACGGGATCTCACCGAAGAGACTTATTCCGCTTTCGTCACATCCCTGAAGGAAGCCGGGATGGATGAGTTCCTGGCCCTGTGGCAGGATGTGTACGACAGCCGGGACGGGGAGTGACCGTCAGGATGCGTTTGAAGTTTACGACCCGCTCGGCGGAGGAGACGAGGGCGCTGGGCGCCCTTTTGTCACGGGATCTGCGGGCGGGGGACCTGGTGGTCTTAAGGGGAGATCTGGGGGCCGGCAAGAGCGAGATGAGCCGGGGCATCCTGCGCGGCAAGGGCGTCCTGGGACCAATCCCGAGCCCCACGTTCACCCTCATGAACATGTATGAGGCGGCGGGGGAGACGCTCTGCCATTTCGACTGGTACAGGATCGCGGACCCGGAGGAGATCTGGGAAGCCGGTTTCCATGAGATGCTGCCGGGAGATACCCTGGCCATCGTGGAATGGCCCGAGCGGGCCGAGGAGGCACTGCAGGACTGCCGCCTGGAAGTGCGCATCACGGCGGGACCCGGCGAGGATGAGCGGTGTATCACCCTGGACCCCGAGGGGGGATTTCATTCCCTTGATACGCTTTTGAAGGATATGGAACATTTTGGAGGTTCGATCGAATGAACGTCCTGGCTCTGGATACATCCGGCCCCGTGGCCGGCGTGGCGGTGGCTTCGGAGGGCCTGATCCGCTATGAGGCGGCGGTCCGCAACGGGCTGACGCATTCCGTGAACCTGATGCCCATGATGGAAGAGGCCCTGACGCGTTCCGGCCTGGCTTTGAAGGATATGGATCTGATCGCCGTGACGGTGGGCCCCGGTTCCTTCACCGGTGTGCGCCTGGGCGTGGAAGCGGCCAAGGCGACGGCTCATGTGCTGGATATCCCCTGCCTGGGCGTGGATGCCCTGGAGGCGACGGCTCTGAACATCACGGGCTTTGAAGGCGTGATCTGCCCCATTCAGGACGCGCGGGCACAGCAGGTGTACGGCGCGGCCTTTTCGGGAACGGATCACAAGCGCCTGATGGAGGACGCGCCCATGCCCCTCACGGAATACGCCGACGCGGTGGAGGCTTTTACTGGGCCGCTGATGTTCCTGGGCGACGGCACGCTCAAATACAGGGAATGGCTCACGGAAAGATTCCCGGAACCGGGCAGGGTCTTCTTCGCTCCGCCGGAGCACAGCTATCTGCGCCCGGCGGCCGTGGCAGCCTGGGCGATGAGACACCCGGAAGGGAAGGTATCCTGGCAGGATCTGATGCCCCTGTATCTGCGGCCGCCGCAGGCGGAACGCCAGAGGAACCTTGTGGAGAGAGCGCATGGATGATATCGTGATCCGCAGGATGGTGCTCGGGGACGTGGAAAAGGTTCACCGCATCGAGGAGGAATCCTTTCCCAGGCCCTGGTCGGTGCGGGACTTTGAACGGGAGATGACCGCGAATCCCTGCGCGAGATACCTGGTGGCGGAAACGGGAGGAGAGATCATCGCCTTCGCGGGCATCTGGGTGATCCTGGACGAGTCCCATATCACCAATATCGCCGTGGCGGAAAAGTGGCGGGGGAGGGGCATCGGAAAGCGCATCACCGGGGAACTTTTGCAGTACGCTTCGAACCTGGGCGCGTGTTACGCCACTCTGGAGGTGCGCAAAAGCAACCTGACCGCTCAGGGACTGTACGCTTCCTTCGGCTTTGAGAAGGTCGGGGTGAGGAAACGGTATTATGAGGATAACGGCGAGGATGGCCTGATCATGGCCCTCCAGCACATGCCTGAGGCGCAGGCGGATTTTATCGAGCCGGAGACTGTCCGGGAATAGGACGTGGATCCGGGAAACATCGGAGGATACGGGATGCCTGAGGGGCATAAGGATAATTCTTCGGATAAGCGGTTCTCGCAGCCTGTCTACTGGCAGGCTTTTTCGGTGAGCGTGCTGTTCCATTTCATATACTGTATCATCGCGTCTGAGTCCCTTCTGGGCTTTCCCATCGCGGGCGGTACGCTGTACCTGTTCGGCCGGATGGCGGTGCTCTTTACCGGGATGCAGCGCCCGCCCAGGAGCCGTGTGCTGTCCCGTAAAGAAAAGATCCTGTCCTGGGGCATCCTGATGGTGCCCCTGCTGCTCCTGCCGGTGGTCCTGTCCGTGCTCCCCATCCGCCTGACCGATAGGTCTTTGTGGGTGATGAGCGCCATCGCTCTGATGCTGACCCTGCGTATGACGGTGACCGGTTATCTGGTGGAGAAGGACCTGATGCAGGCAAGGCCCGTGCGCTCCGCCTTTTCACGGATGATCGTCGCCGAGAGTCTGTTCCTGCTGCCGCTGATCGTGATGGTCATCCTTTGCGCGGACGGCCGGACCGCTCTCTCCCTTTCGGGAGGCGCCCTTCTCGGTACGATCGTGGAGTGTCAGGAACTGTGGCGGGAGCGCCGGGTGCTCCGGGCCACGGCGCCGGATGATGAAAAGGAGATCGAGACGCTGCGCCATGTCATGGCTTACCGCCGGTTCCAGTTCCTCACGGTGGTGACCGCGGCGGCCCTCCAGGTCACCATGGCCTTTGAGTACGCCCTCGTGGCGGCCCTGTCGGATACTGTACTCGCCGCCATGGCCATGGCGGCTGTTCTTCTGGCGGCTGTGCTGCTGACAGACCTGATCCACCGCCGGGTCCTGAGAGAAAGATCGGATCCGGGGAACGTGCTGATCATGGGGAGCGCCATCTGGTTCTACGGTGTCATCTGGTATGTCCGGGTGTTCGATACCATGGTGCGGGGGGATGCCTTCATCGCCCTGGCCCTGTCGGCCGTGGGCGGCGCGATCTGCATCCGCACCCTGGGATACATGGATACCCGCATGCGCGATGTGGCTTCCTTCGTGACCCACCATCCCCCCACACGCGCCTATGACTGGGCCCTGCGCACCCGGGTGGAACTGTCGTCCCTGGTGGGACAGGCTGTTTCCCTGGTAGGGCTGATGCTGCTGGATATCTTCGCGGCGGGCCGTCTGCCGGATACTTTGCCCGCGCTGGTGGACCGGCTGCGTCCGGTGATGACGATGCCGGCGCTGATCCTGACGCTTCTGGCCTTGATAGCCTCCATCCGCTTTCCCCTCACCGGAGAGCACATGGCCAAGCTGGAACGCTATATGCGTTTGTCGGGCAAAGGGGAAAGGAACCGCGCTCTGGAGAGTCAGCTTGAGACCGCGATCGTCAAAAAAAGCCTGAAGCATTTCGGTATCCGGATCGTCATCCACATCCTGCGGCCACTGTACTACCACCGGGTGGTGGGCCGCGACAGGGTGCACATGGATCCGCAGGGCGCCGCGGTGTTCGTATGCAACCACGGGGAGATCTCCGGCCCCGTGACGGCGACGCTGTTCGTGCCGTGGAGCGTACGCCCCTGGGTGACCCATCAGATGGCCGACAGGGACGAGATCGCCGAGTACCTGTATACCACGAACTTTTCACACCAGAAATGGATCCCCGAACGGCTGAAAAAAGGCCTGGCCTACCGTTTCGCGGGGCCGATCCTGGCCTGGATGATCGGGTCCCTGGAACCGATCCCGGTCTATATCTCCGATCCCGCCCGGCTGAGAGAGACTTTCCGTGAGACTGTCAGTGCCATGGAGGCGGGGGACAATATCCTGCTGTTCCCGGAAAACTCCGCCACGTCCGAGGATCACCACTATGTGCGCGAGGGTGTCAGCGACTTCTTTACGGGGTTCGCGATGATCGGCCGATTGTATTACCGCCGGACGGGCCTTGAGTGCCAGTTCATCCCGGTGTACTGCGACAAGAAAAAGCGCACGGTCACCTTTGGTGAAAGCGTGCGCTATGATCCGAACGCTCTGCCGACGGATGAGGCGGAACGGATCAGTACGGTCCTCAGGGACAGGATCCGCGAGCTGGCCGGCGGGCCGTCATCCGAGCAGGACCGTTAAGCATTCCTCCCACGGGATCCCGGGAGCGGGCAGGGGATCGAACCGTTCAAGGGCCCATCCGTCCCCGTCCCTGAGCACCAGGGTGAGGAACCCATAGTAACCGGCGCTCTCCATCAGTTCAGAGGCCATCCGGATCCAATCACCGTCGCCTTCTTCATACAGGAAGGGGACGGTGTTTTTCTGATCCCGGTACAGGCTGATCATCCTGCGCTCCCCCGGGAAGGGCTCGGCGCAGTACCACTCGTTCCCCGCTCTTGAGATCTCCCGGCGGTTCAGCGCGTTCTTGATCTCACCGCCGCTGCGGAAGACTCTTTCGGCCCCGTCTGGAGCGAGAAGGACGCAGGGCCAGGCGGTGTTTTTGTCAGCCGCCGATCGGGGATCCGGGAAGGCCCGGGCTTCCGTGATCTTCAAGCCGCGGGCGGAGGCGGCGCCGCGCAGGGCTTTCAGGTTGATATGGGCAAGAGCCTGAACGGTGGGCCCGATCACGTTGAGGCCCACGGCCCGGGCGTCGTCTGCGGCGCCGCGGGAAAGGCTGATCCGATCCAGGAGAAAAACGGCGTCGGCCTGATGGGCCAGGGCGAAGTCCGTCATCTCGTTGATCTGATGGGGATGGATCGGCACGGACCGGACCGTGTTCCCTTTCCGGCCGTCACCCGGCATCAGATAGACGGGACGGGCGTTTTTCTTTAAAGACAGGGCCTCTAAAAGGGGATGATAAGCGGGGTCATAACCGAACAGGATGGTGCTCATAAAGCCTCCTTGTCATGCTTGAGGTGCACGTCCATCTGCGGGAACGGGATCACGATGCCGGCGGTCTCCAGGGCCTTCTTCCCGTTCTCCTGCAGGGAATACATGGTGGTGAGATAGTCGCCCGACCTGCACCACAGCCTCAGAACGATGCTCACCGAGGAGTCTGAGAAGGCGGTCATGACCGCGATGGGCGCAGGATCGCTCATGACGGTCGGGCAGTTTTCCGCCAGGTCCAGCAGGATCTCCCTGACTTTCCCGATATCCGCGTCATAGCCGATGGGGAAGGTCAGGTCCATCCGCCGTGTCCCCTCCCGGGAATAATTGACGATGGAGGTGTTGACCATCGAGCTGTTGGGCATGAACACGTGCCGGTTGTCCGGCGTGGTCATATCCGTGTAGAAAGCACCGATGCCCTTGACCGTGCCGTCGATGCCGTTGACGGAGACGAAATCCCCCACCGCGATGGGCTTGAGCATCAGCAGAGTCACTCCGCCCACGAGATTGCTCAGCGCGCCCTGCATGGCAAGGCTGACGGCGACACCGGCGGAGGCCACCAGGGTGATCACGCTGGTCAGGGGGATGCCCATCACGTTGACCGCCGTGAGGATCACGATCACATACAGGATGATCCTGACGATGTTGCTCAGGAAGCTCTTGAGGGTCGGCTCGATCCTGATCTTGTCGATGTGCCGCCGGAGGATCTTCTGGAGGCCGTTGATCAGGATGATGCCGATAACAAGTACCATCAGGCCCCAGAGCAGCTTGATGCCCGAGGTCTTCAGCAGCGTGCCGATATTCTCAAGATCCATGTTTGTCCGCCTTTCTTCCGCTCCTGTCGGAGGCTTTCCGGTCACAGCTCAAGTCGCCGTTATAGAAAGCGCACCAGGGCTTCAGGGTACATGAAACGCAGTCCGGTCTCTGGGAATGGCACACCCGGCGTCCGTGATAGATGAGCCAGTGATGAGCTCTGGACCAGGTGCTCTTCGGAAAGGCCTCCATCAGCTGCCTCTCCACTTTTTCGGGCGTATCGGCCCGGGCGATGCCCAGACGGTTGGCCACCCGGAACACATGGGTATCCACGGGGATCGCGTCCTGGCCGAAGGCGAAGGCCAGCACCACGTTGGCGGTCTTGCGCCCCACGCCCGGCAGGCGCGTGAGCTCTTCCATCGTGGAGGGCACCTGCCCGGAAAATTCCGATACGATCATGCGGCAGGCGTTCACGATGTTTTCGGCTTTGCTTTTGAAACCGCAGGACCGCACCATCGGGTAGAGGATCTCCGGGTCGGTCTGTGCCATGGCCTCTACGGTGGGGAACCTTTCAAACACCGCGGGCGTCACCTGGTTGACCCGCGCGTCTGTGCATTGGGCCGAAAGGATGGTGGCCACGAGCGTCTCGTAGGGGTTGCTGAAATCCAGCTGCGGGCGGGCGTCGGGATACAGGCGTTCCAGCTCCTTCAGGATCGCTTCATGGCTCATCTCCCTTTGCCTCCTCCCAGATGACTTCCGCTTTGAGCACTTCTCCCGTGCCCTTGTCCGTCACGGCGGTGCCGTGTCCCACACGCGTCAGATACGCTGCCTTGGCGGCGGGGCTTTTGCTCAGGGCGAATACGTCGTCCCTGCTGACACCGGCCTCGGCCATCAGGGCCTCATCCATGCGGTATAACGTGAATTCGTTCGTGATCTCCCCGAGCCCGATCCGGGAGAAGGCGCTGTCGATGACGGCCGCGTAAGCCTCATCCTCCGGGACCGCTTTCATCGTGACGGCCCGGTTCACCGCCTGTCTCTGCGCCGCGGTGTAGGAGGCGCTCAGGGAAGTGTTGTTGTAGTGATACACGTAATAGCCCGCCGCGCAGCCGCAGCCGATGAGGAAGGTCACGATCAGGGTCAGGATGCTTTTCCTGTCGAATCGAAGGGCGTCGCTGCCCCATTTGACCAGGCCCAGCCGCCGGGCCGCGGGGATCATCATTTTGAGAAAGAGCGTCAGCAGCACGGACTCGATCGGGAACATCGCCAGGTTCTTCAGGATGCGCATCAGGTCGAACAGCGCGTAGCTGCGGCCCATCACCATGCTGTAGTACAGCCACATCACCGGGGTGTTCAGGATGACGTTGACTCCAAGATCGATGGTGAAGCGGCTCAGGATCACCCGGCGCACCGTGACCCTGACCCGGTACAGATACAGGGCGAATACCAGGGAACCGGCCATCTCGATGAAGATGAAAGGAAAGAAATAAGCCCCTTTCGGGAACAGGATCGCTCCCAGG
>CACZOZ010000197.1:0-12968 GCA_902782865.1 uncultured Eubacteriales bacterium | reverse complement strand
CTGGATGAACGCACGGGCACGCTGATCACGGGAGATTCTCTGCAGCTCAACGGCACGGTATCTCAAGGGTGTGCCCTGATCATGGACGCGGATGGCTATGAAAAAACACTGCGCCGCCTTCTGCGCATGCCGGTGAACAATATCATCTGCGGGCATCCCTATCTGCCCCTGGGGGCTGACGCCATCGGGCGGGAGGAATCGTTGAATTACCTTGAGAAATGCCTTGAATGCTTTTACCACGATCAGGGCTTCGTGGAGGGAATGCTCGTATCGGGCGTCACGGACGCGCCGGAGATCGCGAAGGCCCTGATCAAAAGCGTCCGCGGCATCGAGCCCAAACACCTGTTCCTGCCGTTGTACACTGTCACTGAAATGATCAAAAGGAGCGAAGCGCGATGAGAAAGACGATCTTGGTCACAGGTTCTTCCCATGGGATCGGCGCAGCTACGGTGGAGGCTTTCTCAAAGGATGGCTATGATGTGGGCATCAACTACTGCCATTCCCCGAACGATGCCATGGAGGTGGCGGCCCGCTGTCGGGCCTTGGGCGCGGATGCGCAGGTGTATCGGGCGGATGTGAGCAAGCGGGAGGACTGCGAGCGCATGCTCAATGCCTTTATCGATCATTTCGGTCATATCGACGTTCTGGTCAATAACGCGGGAGGCGCTCTGAAGATGCCGAAGGGCGGCTTCGTGGATATGCCGATGGAATACTGGGACGACCAGATCGCCCTCAACCTGAGCTCAGCCGCATACTGCAGCCACGTGGCGGCAAAGAACATGATCGACAACGGCATCAGGGGGGCCATCATCAACATATCCTCGATCCACAGCCTGGTCACCTGGGTGCGCCGCAAACCCCTGCCGTATTCCGCCGGCAAGGCCGGCCTGAACATGTTCACCAAATCCATCGCCGTAGAGCTGATCAAATACGGCATCAATGTCAACTGCATCGCGCCGGGTCTCATCTACACAAAGATCATGGATCGATACAGCAAGCGCGACATAGAGGGGTTCAACCGAAAGATCCCGGCCGGTTACGGCGGGCAGCCGTCGGACATCGTTCCCATGATCCAGTTTCTGGCTGACAAGGAAAAGAGCCGTTTCATCGTGGGCCAGACGATCTTTATCGACGGCGGCCAGTCCATCGACGGCGCGATCGACGGTATGCTCGAGGATGAATATTGATATCCGATCATTGAAAAGGAGGATCAACTCATGACAAGAAAGTACGAAGACATGCGTTCCTGCTGGGAATTCGGCGAAGCGGCCGAGTGCCGGCGCGGCCTGATGCTGGGCATGGGTTATACCGAGGAGGAACTGCATCGCCCCCTGATCGCCGTCGTGGACAGCTGGAATGAGTATAATCCGGGCCACGTGCATCTCAATCAGCTGGCCGAGCGCGTCAAGCAGGGCATCCGCGAGGCGGGCGGCCTTCCGCTCGAGGTCATGACGACCGCTATCTGCGACGGCATGGTGCTCAAGGATCCCAAGTACATCGAAGTGCCCTCGCGCAATTCCATCGCCGATCAGGTGGAACTGACCGTTGACGGTAATTTCTTTGACGGTATGGTGATGCTGTCCACCTGCGATTCCATCGTTCCCGGGCATCTGATGGGCGCTGCCAGGCTCGATATCCCCACCATCGTGGTCACCGGCGGTTATATGCCTTTGGGCACTTTCCGCGGAAAGGAAGTCGTCCATATCCGCGCTCAGGACAAGGTGGGCATGGCGGCGGAAGGCAAGATCGACCCTGAACTGTACAATGGACTGATCAGTCACAGCTGGGGCATCTGCGGAGGCTGCACTTCCATGACAACGGCAAACTCCATGTGCATGATGGCTGAAGCGATGGGTATGACCCTGCCGGGCAACAGCTCCATGAGTGCCGTTTCCAGTGAGATCCGTAATCTGAGCTACCGCGCGGGCCTGCGCATCATGGAGATGGTCCGCGAAGGCATCACCGCCAGGCAGATCATTACGCCCGAGTCCATCCGCAACGCCATCGCCGTGGATATGGCCGTGGCCGGTTCCTCCAATCTGATCCTTCATCTGCCGGCCATCGCCCAGGAAGCGGGGTATGACGAGCCCTGGTGGAAAGTGTTCGACGAGATGAGCAACACAGTGCCCCTCTTGAGCCATCTGATGCCCGGGGGAGAATACTCGGTCAAGGATTTTGACCTGGCCGGCGGCATGCCCGCGTTGATGAAGAACCTGCTCCCCAGGCTGAACGGCGACTGCATGACGGTCAACGGAAAAACAGTCCGGGAGAATGTGGAGAACGCGGTGGTATACAACACCGACTGCATCCGCACACTGGATGATCCTGTGATGAGCGAACCCGGCCTGGGCGTGCTCTACGGCAGCCTGGCGCCCGAAGGCAGCATCATCAAGATCGCGGCCGTGCCTTCGAGCCTCATGCGTTTCAAGGGACCGGCCCGTGTTTTTGACTCTCTGCAGGATGCTCTGGACGCTCTGAGGGCCGGCAGGATCCGCGAGGGTGATGCCTGTGTGCTTCGCTTCCTTGGCCTTAAAGGACGCTTTGGCACCACGGCATTCACTTTCCAGGAGGAGCTCAAGGGCCAGCCCGAATTGTATCACAGCTGTGCCGTGATAACGGACGGCCGGTTCTCCGGCGGCACAAGCGGTCTGTCCGTAGGCTATGTCAGCCCCGAAGCGGCTCTCGGCAGCCCGCTGGCTGTGGTCAGGGAAGGGGATATGATCGCCATCGATATACCCAACAGGACCATTGATCTGTGCATACCGGAGGAGGAGCTCAAAGAGCGGCTGGACGCCTTCAGGTGGGAATTCCCGGGTAAGGATTACCAGCGTTATCTGCGCTTGTTCTCAAGGAATGTGGGTTCCATGGCCAAGGGCGGTCTCTGGGAGGTTTGATATATTGACGACCGATTGTTTGATCCTCGGCGGCGGTCTCGCGGGCCTTTGGACGGCCCGCGAGATCGTAAGAGCAGGATATAGCGCTGTCATCGTGCGGGATGGCAGGGGTGCGTCGCCCTGGGTGCACGGGTTCAACCGACCGGTGCGTCCCGGGGACAGCGCGCGGGTATTCTGTGAGGACACGATCAAAAGCGGTCTTGGCCTGAGTGATCCTGTCCTGGCTGAAGCGTTGTGCGGCGACGCATCGGTGATCTTTGATGAGATCCTGGAAATGGGGCTCCACTTCAACCGAAATGCGGAAGGTGATTATCAGGCGATCCGCCCCCTGGGTGCCAGCTATCCGCGGGTAGTGTCCATAGGCAACGAGACAGGGACGGCTGTAATGGACAGGATCTGGGAAGAGATAAGCGGAAAGGTCTTTGAGCTGCCCCGTGCGCGCGCGTTGGAACTGATCAAAACGGATGGCCGGGTCACGGGTGCCGTGGTGTGGGACCGGGATGAAAAGCGCTTTATCACAGTCAACGCGCGGGCCGTGGTCCTGGCCAGCGGCGGATTCTGCGGTATCTACCCTGTCACCACCAGCAAACGGGATTCGGGGGGTGACGGCTGCGCGATGGCCCTGAATGCCGGTGCGCGTCTGTGTGATATGGAGTTCATCCAGTTCGAACCCAGCGCAGCGGTGTGGCCCAGGGAACTTGTCGGCACCAGCATGATCACTACTCTGTTTTTCGAGGGCGCTGTACTGCGCAACCGGCATGGCGAACGCTTCATGACCCGGTATTCTCCGCAGGCGGAGCGTGTCAGTAAGGATATGATGGCCCGCTGCATCGCCGCTGAGATCGCCGGAGGCAACGGTACGGAGCATGGCGGCGTGTACATGGACCTGACCCAGGTGGCGCGGGAAAAGCTTTTCACCGATTATCCGATGTATGTGGAACGTTACCGGTCGGCAGGCATCGACATCACAACCACGTGGATAGAACTGGCTCCGGCTGCCCACACATCCCTGGGCGGTGTCATGGCGGACGCGGATTCTTACAGCGGCGTGACCGGCCTGTATGTCTGCGGCGAGATGCTCGGAGGTCTGCACGGCGCCAACCGCATCGGCGGCAGCGCGGGTCTGGAAACGATGGTATTCGGACGACGGGCCGGAAGGTCAGCTGCCCGGTATCTGAAAAGCGCTCCGGATGTGCGTGAGACTTATGCGCCTGTGATCCCGGACGGGACGGAGAGGATCGCCGACAGGCTCGTGGAGATGCGGGATATCATGAGCCGCACTCTCGAAAAGGATGTGGGCGTGGTCCGTACTGCCGCCGGTCTGGAGGAAGCGGTCTCACGTTTGACAGAGCTCCTCGAAGAAGCAAAGCTCATGAGACCTGTTGACGCTGATGAAGCTTTCGGACGGATGCGTTTGAAAAACGATCTCCTTACGGCTCTCGCTCTGACATTGTCTGCGCTGGAACGGAAAGAAAGCCTCGGCTGTCATACACGCGCCGATCACCCGGAACCTCCCGAAAGATCCTATCGCGTCGTGGTCACCCTGGATGAACTCGGTTACCCTAAAGCTGAAAGGATGGACCTGGATCGATGAAGAAAGTATTCGTTATCCCAAACCGGTACATGGATTCTGTTTCTCTGATGGGCGTATCGGTCCGCCTGATCGGACTGGACGGAGTTCATGACGCCAACTGCGGTATGGGAACAAGGCAGAACATAGACGTACTTAAGGGAGACGGCTACGCTCTGCCGGAGAATATCACGCCCAATGATCTTTTGCTCGCTCTGGAATGCGATACACCGGATCATATGGACGCCGCGTACAAAGCCGGCATGAACATCCTGACCACCGGCGGAGGAAGCAGGGATAAGGTATATCGCGACGTGGATGACATCGAGCCCGGACAGTTCGATGTGCTTCAGGTGTCTCTTCCCGGCCAGTATGCGCTGAAAGCCGCTTACAAGGCCATCGACAAAGGTATGGATGTGTTCATGTTCAGCGCGGATATCGCTCTTGAGGATGAACGGGCGCTCAAGGAGTATGGCCGCGATCATGGCTGCCTGGTCATGGGCCCTGACGCGGGCGTCGGCTTACTGGGCGGTGTCGCCCTGGCGGCCGGATCCATCGTGCGGTGGGGCCCTGTAGGCATCATCGGCGCGTCGGGCTCCGGTTCTCAGGAGGTGGCGTGCCTGATAGAAGATATGGGCAGCGGCGTCACCTGCATTCTGGGTACCGGCGGCAGGGACCTTAAAAAGGCCGTCGGCGGTGTGAGCATGAAGGCGGATCTGGAGCGCCTGATAAGGGATGAGGACACGAAGGTGATCTGCCTTGTATCCATGCTTGCGGACAGGGAGATCATGGAAGAGGTGCTTTGTGAGGCTGACAAGTCCGATAAGCCCGTGGTGGCCGTTTTTCTCGGAGCGGACGAGGAACTGTACCGCGGTCATAAGGTGATCGGGACCTACGATCTTCAGCAGGCAGCAGCCGCCTGCGTGAAGCTGCTGACCGGAAAAACACCGAAGATCGGATGGACTGACGAAGAACTGGGCAGGCTCGCAAGGGAATGCGCTGACCGCCTTAACGGGACAAAAAAGTATTTCCGCGGTCTGTATACGGGCGGCACATTCGCCGAAGAGACCCTGATGGTGTTCCGTACTTCAGCGCCCGAAGTCAAGATGCATACGAACCGCGACAACACCGCCTACGCGGTGAGGCTCAGATCCCATAAGATAAGCGAAGGGCACACACTGCTTGATATGGGAGACCTTGATTTTACCGCGGAAGCACCGCATACCGTGTTCGATCCCGCCCAGCGTCTTGCGAGATTTCGGCAGGAACAGGCGGACCCGGAAGTCGGTCTGATCGCCATGGATATCATCCTGGGTCCCGGTGTGGCGCCCGATCCCGCTTCCTGCTATATCCCGTATATGAAGGAGCGCCCCGATATCGTGTATGTATGTTCTGTGTGCGGCGGTGAGGGGGATCCTCAGGGAAAAGCGGGCATCAAAGAAAAGCTTCGGGCGGCGGGGGCTGTCGTAGCTGACAGCAATTATGAAAGCGCCAGGCTGTGTGCCTGTGTGCTCAAGCTTCTGGAGGAATGACGATGGAGCCGAAACAGGAAGAAAACGTCATCAGGGGCATCTATAAGGAAAAGCCTTCGGTGGCCAATATCGGGATCATGCTGTTTTATCAGGCGCTGGTGGACCAGAAATGCGATTGTGTCCAGATCAATTGGACGCCGGAGTATCAGCAGAGCGAAGAGATCCAGGAGCTGCTGGATGAATTCCTTTGATCAGTCGGGAGGAACATAAGATGGATATCAAGCAAAGGATCGCCGAAGCCAATCAGCGTGCCGCGGCATGCCTGACGGAGAATGATCCGTACTGGGTCGATATACGGCCCGCGGGTGAGTGCGTAGAAGGTTTGGAGGACCATATGATCCTCCATTCCGGGCCGCCGGTGGATTATGAAGATATGGTGATGCTGCACCGACGCGGCATGGTGTCCGCGATGCTCTTCGAAGGCTGGGCGAAGGATGAGAAAGAAGCAGTGGAGATCATCCGCTCCGGTGAGATCAGGATCGACTCCGCGCTCAACCACAATACGGTCGGCGCCGGTACGGGGATCATCACGAGATCCGTGGCCATGAACGTCATCGAGGACAGGCGCAATCATACGACTGCCGCCACATTTCCTGCAGAAGGGCCGGTCTATCAGGGCGGATTCTGCGGCTGGGGCCTTTACAACGAGGGGATCGCCGAAAACCTGCGCACGATGCGTGAGGTGCTCTTTCCTCCGATGCGTGAGATGCTCGCTAAGTCCGGCGGCATCGCGATCAAACCTATTCTGGCCGAAGGCATGCAGATGGGTGACGAGAACCATACGAGGCAGACGGCAGCGGATCTGCTGTTTGACAAGCTGGTGCTTCCGCGTCTGTTCGAGCTGGACCTGCCTAAGGAACAGATCCTCCGCACCGTACGATACATCGTGGAGACCCCGCGCTTCTTCCACTGCTATGGTCAGGGCGCCTCAAGGGCAGCCGCTGTCGCCGCGGACGGGATCGAGTATTCCACGATGGTCACGGCCCTGGCAGGCAACGGTGTGGAATTTGGCATCAAGATCGCTTCGCTGCCCGGACAGTGGTTCACAACGAAGGCCCCGATGATGAAGGGGCGGTATACTTCGGCGAAGTTCACCGAGAAGGATCAGCTGCCCTGGATCGGCGACAGCTGCGTTGTGGAGGTCGCCGGGATGGGCGGTTTTGCCGCTGCGGCCAGTCCCATCGTGTGTAATCTGCGAGGTATGTCTCTCAGGGAGTCCATCGATCAGAGCCGTGAAATGGAGAATATCTGCATCACACGCAATCCGAATTATGTGGTGCCGAATCTGGACTTTGACCGTCTGCCGGTCGGTATCGATATCCGTCTGGTCCTGAAGACCGGAGTGCTGCCGGCTATCCATGGCGGCATGTTCAATCACGAGGGCGGTCTTATCGGTGCCGGCATGGCAAGAGTCCCCATGGAGTGCTTCCAGAAAGCCATGAAAGCCTTCGCCGCTAAGTACAGCGAGAAGAAATAGACATTGTTCCGCGGCGGGGCGCTTCGTTTCCGCCGTTTTTTTATTTCAGGGGAGGTAAAGCCCGATGCGCAGGATCATGGTGATGAATCTGGGATCCACAAGCTTCAAGTTTAAGCTGTATGAGATGGGTGACGAAGAAAAATGCCTCGCTTCCGGCGGGGTGGAGAGCATCGGCTCAACGGGCACCATGTCAGTGACAGTGAACGGTGAAAAGATGAAGCAGACCTGTGCCTGCATGGACCACTCCTCGGCCCTGGACTTGTGTTTGGCAGTGCTGCGGCTGAAAGGGCTCGACGTGGAGATGGCGTCCCTGGATGCCGTGGGCTACAAGGCGGTGCACGGCGGGCGCGTATCCGGGGCCCGGCTCGTGGATGAGGAGCTGCTGGGCGAGATGGAGCGCATGTGTATCCTTGCTCCCGCACACAACCCCGTATACCTGAACATGATGCGCACGATGGCGGCGAAATACCCGTCCCTGACGCAGATCGCCTGCTTCGAGACGGCCTTTCACGCCACGATCCCGCTTGAGAGGGCAGTTTACGGTGTGCCCTATGAATGGGTGGAGCGTTACGGCATCCGCCGTTACGGTTTCCATGGCAGCAGCCATTCCTATATCGCCTGGAAGATGGCACAGGCCGCCCCCGAAGCAAGGCGTGTGATCAGCGTGCATCTTGGGGGCAGCTGCAGCCTGTGCGCCATCAAGAATGGGAAGAGTGTTGCCAATTCCATGGGAGCCACACCGCAAAGCGGTGTGTTCCACAACAACCGGGTCGGGGATCTGGATGTGTTTTGTCTGCCCGCTCTGGCGGACGAGCTGGGCGGATACGATCAAGCGCTCAGAGCGCTGTCAAAAGAGGGCGGGCTCCTGGGACTGTCGGGCGTGAGCAACGACATGCGCCTGATCGAGGAGGCGGCGGACGGCGGAAATGAGCGGGCACAACTGGCGCTCGACGCGTTCGTCGACTGTGTGGTGGGCTATATCGGCATGTACACGGCTTTCCTCGGCGGGGTGGACGCCATCTGCTTCACCGGCGGCATCGGCACCAATGATGCCCGCTTCAGAAAACAGGCGGCTGAAAAACTATCTTTCCTCAATGCCGAAATAGACGACAGTCTGAACGTGTCGGGATATGAGGGCATGATCAGCACGAAAGACAGCGGCGTATCTCTCTGGGTTTTTGAGACCAACGAGGAACTCATGGTCGCCCGGGGATGTGTCGGGGTGCTTGGATCATGATCGCACTGCCCGCTTACCTGACCCCGGCCGTGGGGAAAAAAGCCGCCGGGACGGTCCATTCCGTATTCGACCACGCGGTGAATGTCAGGCTGGATACCTTAACAGGGCCGCGTCTGATCACCCTGATCAGCCGCCGGTATTCAAGGGTGCCGGATTCGATCCTGATGCCCGAAGGCGTTTTCCGCACCTTTGACACAGGGGACCCCTGTGTGCTGGATCAGGATATGATCCTGATCGGCCGGCGGCAGCTGACTGTCGCCCGTGTGGATGATCTGTCCCGGTTCAGGATCAAAAAGGGATTCAGCCGGGACGGGATCGACGCGCTGCTTGAGTTCACGTCCGTGGGTTCCACGGGCCTTGACGGTCTGCCGCCTGAGCGCCGTGAGCAGGCGGTATCGGCCCTGGGGGCGAAAAACGGCGCCGACTTCATCGGCCTCGGCCCGGGACTCACTCCGTCCTATGACGACGCCTGCGTGGGCGTCATGGCTGTTTTCGCGGCCGCGGATCGGGAAGCGCCCTTTAAGATCACGGATGATGATCTTGCCGGTACCACTTTTGTCAGCGCCCGATATCTGCGCCTGGCCCGTGAAGGATACTTCGGTGAGGCCATCGTCCGGGTGCTCGAGGCTGTCGGGACGGGCCGTGATGTCAGGCGGCGCGCCCTGGAGCTTGAGTGGATCGGGGCCACCTCCGGCCGGGATATCCTGTTCGGGATGCGGCAGGCGCTTCTCGCGCTGGAACGAATGGGAGCTTTGCCGGAGAGGTGAACAGCCGTGTACGGATGATCACCGCCTCAGGAGAAAGAATGCCGATAAAGATGCCCCCTTCCGATCCGGGAGAGGGCATAAGTGTTTCTATATATGAAGCGCAGAACCGTCAGCGGCACTCGCCGCGCTCGATGCGGGAGGAGACGGGAAAGGTGAAATAGGTATCGGGATACGGCTCATCATCAAGGGTGTAATGCCACCATTCTTCTTTCAGGGGCCTGAAACCGTGGGACAGCATGGCATCACGCAGCAGCATGCGGGAGGCGTACTGCTTTTCTGTAATGCCCGTATAGTCCGAATGGCTCTTTTCGCTGAAAAGATCGAAGGGGCTTCCCATATCCGCGTCCGTTCCGAGGGCCATATCGAACAATGTCAGGTCCACGGTGCTGCCGCGGGTGTGGCCGCTGCGCCCGGCGATGTAGCCCCCGGGGACCAGAGCGCTTTTATCGATATCGGGATAAAAGTACCGCTTCATGCTTATGTCCCCGGGATCCAGCGCCCATCGAAGGAAATGGTCCACAGCCATCTGCGGCCGGTAGGCGTCGAAGATCTTCAGGCGGAACCCCTTTTTGAGCGCTTCGGCGCTCACATCCTTCAGGGCCGCGGCGGCTTCCCGGGTCAAAAGAGCGACGGGCTCCTCATACCCGTCCACCCGGGCGCCCGTAAAGTTGAAAGTGGAATAGTACCGGATATCCAGGAGCGCCTCGGGCACCGCTTCGCTCAAAAGCACAAAATCCCGGGCATCGCCGCTCAAAATCATATCGTTCACCTCCGCGTCCTGTCCGCGCCGCGGGAAGCGGCGGCAAAAACGGATGATGGGACCCGTCTATTATAGGCGTTGTACCGGCAGGGCGCAATCGTGTATTGCGGCCGGGGCCGAACAGGCATATAATACGGGTCACAGACCATCCTTGAGCTGCGTGAAAGGAGATTAGCTATGTCGGGCGTATTGATCTGGCTGATCATCATGATCCCCGTCAGTGCCGTGTTCACCGGCATCGGTGTTTATGCCGCGAAGAGGGAGAAACCCATGTGGTTCTGGTCCGGCACGAGCGTCGGGGAAAACGAGATCACCGACGTGAAGGCTTACAACAGGGCGAACGGGCGCATGTGGATCACGCTCTCCCTGGGGTTCTGGGCCTGCACGATCGTCGGGATCCGCTCCGTGACGGCCGGCGGTTTCGTGCTCATCGCCGTGTGCCTGCTGGGCATCCCAGCCCTGATGATCACCTACCAGCGGATCTATGACAAGTACAGGCGCGACTGAGGAGGCCGTTCATGGCGGGGAAATACCGATACCTGATCCTGACCGTCCTGATCCTGTGCGCCCTTTCCGCGCGCGCCGGCGCCGTGATCACGGTGGGTGAGGACATCACGCCGGAGGACATCACGGACTTTTACTACACTTACTCCACTTCCGTCTACCCGCCGGAGTATTTGAGATACCGTTTCTGGCGGGAGGATGGGGAAAAATGGTTTTACCATGAATCGCGCCAGGGCGGCGGATGGCCCCAGACCGAGGATGATATCGTG
Source organism: uncultured Eubacteriales bacterium (assembly GCA_902782865.1). Classification (GTDB taxonomy): domain Bacteria; phylum Bacillota; class Clostridia; order Christensenellales; family Aristaeellaceae; genus RUG756. Next base: position 1,958 of record CACZOZ010000197.1, on the reverse strand, counting down.
TCCTCCGGTACGGTGGGATTGACGGATGAGGACTGGGCCGCCTTTTTTGAATGTCTTCGCGGCGGCGCTGTCCGGGAGCGCACGGATCCTGTGCTGGACGGCGACAGCGGCCCGTGGATGTATCTGTACTGGTCCCGTGATGAAGGCCGGCTGCAGGAGTTCACCTTCGCCTCCCCGGCCGGGAGATCGGCATTCCTGGATCTGTGCTCCCGCCTGGCGCGGGATCATGTGCTCACGCGTCTGCGCTTTACGCGCGGGGGATACATGGCCCCCGTCACCTATGAGGTCACGCTGCGCCGGGGCGCGTACACCCTCACGGAAAACGAGGGTGATCCGATCCCGTTCGGTGAGGATCTCATGGAGGAACTCACGCGGATCATCGAGGGATATGATATCGCGTCATGGGACGGTTTCAGGGGGAGCACCCCGTATGTGCTGGACGGGGAAAGCTTCAGCCTTTCTCTCACGTATGCGGACGGCACCAATGTATACGCATCGGGCGAGAACCGCTTCCCCGACGGTTATCACGACGCGGCCGACCGGATGTGGGAGCTGTTTGAGCGGGCGAAGACGCTCCGTCTCGCGGGCACCTTCCGGTATGAAGGTGACGGGGCCGGGGGAGACTTCACCCTCACATTGAAGGCGGACGGCACCTATACCTTTTACGAGGGACCGCTGAGCAGCTATCTGGGCGGCGGCGCCTGGAGCGTGTTTTACGACACCGTTCACCTCACCGAGACGGGCGGCTTCGATCTTGAGTTCACGTTCGCCGCCGATGGGGAGGATCTCATCTATCTTACGGCGAACTCTGACGCCTTCCCGTATGTCGATGTGCCCGACGGGGCCCGGTTCTTAAGATGTGAGGATCCTGAGAAGGCCGACTGACCGGGAACGGCGGGCCTGTCACCGGCAAGATCCCAAGTATAAAACAGCCCGGAGCGTATCATCGCTTCGGGCTGTTTGTTCAGTTCCTGATGCCGGGAGACCGCGGCGTTTCAAAATGTGCTGGATCAGTTCCCCAGGTACGCGGCCTGGACCGCGTCGTTGTGCAGCAGGGCCTGCGCGTCCCCGGACATGGTGATCTGGCCGGTCTCCAGCACATACGCCCGGTCGGCCACGGAAAGGGCCATCTGGGCGTTCTGTTCCACCAGCAGCACCGTGACCCCCGCCGCATGCAGCTCGCGCACGATCTGGAAGATCTGATCCACCAGGATGGGGGAAAGGCCCATGGAGGGCTCGTCCAGCATCATCAGCTTGGGACGGCACATCAGCGCCCGGGCCATGGCCAGCATCTGCTGCTCGCCGCCGGACAGGGTGCCGGCGATCTGGCCGGAGCGTTCCTTGAGGCGGGGGAACCGCTGGAACATCTCATCCACCGACGCGCTCACTTCCGCCGGGTCGCGGGTAAAGCCGCCCATCTCCAGGTTTTCCCTCACGCTCATCTGCTGGAAAATGCGCCGCCCTTCGGGGCACAGGCTCAGGCCCATGGGCACGATCCTGCTGGCCTGCACGCCGCCGATGTTTTTGCCGTCGAAGATGATGGACCCAGACCGGGGCCTGATCAGGCCGGCGATGGCGTTCAGCGTCGTGGATTTTCCGGCGCCGTTGGCCCCGATCAGGGTCACGATCTCATCCTCGTACACTTCCAGGGAGATGCCCTTGATGGCGTGGATGGCGCCGTAGTAGACGTGGACATTGTCCACCGTCAGCAGGGGCTGCTTCTGCTCGGTCATTTATCAGCCCTCCTTTTTCTTTCCGAGGTACGCCTCGATCACCACGGGGTTGTTCTGGATCTCCTCCGCGGTGCCCTTGGCGATGATCCGCCCGTAATCCAGCACGCAGATGCCTTCGCAGATCCCCATCACCAGGCGCATGTCATGCTCGATGAGCAGTACGGCGATCTGGAACCGGTCACGGATGCGGATGATGTTTTCCATCAGTTCCTCGGTCTCGTGGGG
>CACZOZ010000196.1:0-2248 GCA_902782865.1 uncultured Eubacteriales bacterium | reverse complement strand
TACACCCAGGAGGGCAGCGAGATCCGCGTGAGCCTGGCCCGCGTGGGGCGCGACGCCCAGATGATCGTATCCGACAACGGCCCGGGCATCCCCAAGGACGCCCTCCCCCATATATTCGACCGTTTCTTCCGGGTGGACAAGGCCCGCAGCCGTGAGAGCGGCGGCACCGGTCTGGGACTGTCCATCGTCAAGCAGTTCGTGACGCTCCACGGCGGCGACATCCGGGCGGAGAGCGAGCTGGGCAAGGGGACCCGGTTCATCGTGACCCTGCCCCTCCGGGAAGGCGCCCTGCCCGGCGGACGATAAAGATCTTTCCGATCGACGATACGGCCGACGCGTCTCACGCGCCGGCCGTCTTTTTATGCCCGCCCCTCACTTTTTTCGGCACGGCGATAAAGATCGGCGCGCCGCTCCCGACGCGCCGATCACGGTATATCGCTTTGATCCCCGGTCACGGGAGATATTTCCCCGCGGCCAGGTAGAGCCGGTACCACTCCCGGTGGGTGAGATCCACCCCCGAAGCGCCGCAGATGTCCCTCAGGTGCCGCGGGTCCATGGTGCCCGCGATGGCCTGCATGCGGGCCGGATGCCTGAGGATCCAGGCGATGGCGACCGCCGACTTGGCCGTGCCGTACTTTTCGCCCAGTTCCTTAAGGGCCCTGTTGAGCTCCGGAAAATCGGGGTGATCCAGGAAGCAGCCGCCGAACATGCCGAACTGGAGGGGCGACCAGGCCTGGATCGTGATATCGTTGAGGCGGCAGTAGTCCAGGATCCCGTTGTCCCGGTCGCAGGACCGGTCCGTGGACAGGTTGTTCAGGTACAGAGCCGGATCGATCAGCTGGGTCTGCTCCAGGGAAAACTGGAGCTGGTTTATCACCAGGGGCTGGGCAACGAACTTTTTGAGCAGCCGCATTTGGCCGGGAGTCACGTTGCTGACGCCGAAATAACGCACCTTGCCGCTCCGGGCCAGAGCGTCGAAGGCCTCCGCCACCTGTTCCGGCTCAAAAAGCAGGTCCGGCCGGTGGAGGAGCAGCACATCCAGATAGTCCGTTTTGAGCCGGCGCAGGCTGCCGTCCACGCTCTCAAGGATGTCTTCCTTCGACCAGTCGAACTCCTGCCGGTCGAAATGCAGGCCGCACTTGCTCTGCAGGATCACGTCTTCCCGCTTCAGGCCGGTCAGCCCGAAGGCGTCGCCGAAGCGCGTTTCCGCCTCCCCGTCGCCATAGCAGGTAGCGTGGTCAAAAAAGTTCACACCCTCCTCCGCGGCGGTACGGATCATCTCCGCCGCGGCTTCCACCGAAAGGGCGGGCATGCGCATGCAGCCCAGGATGATGCTTGACGCCTTCTTCGGCCCGTTGACGATATCGATGGTACGCATTTAAAGTCCTCCTTCAGTTCCGCCGGCGGGGCACCGTCCCCTTATCCGGCGGCCTTATCAGTCGGCCTTCAGGTCCTTCCAGGCCCGCGCCAGGCTGTCGATGATCTCCAGGTGCTGGGGGCACGCCGCCTCGCAGGCGCCGCAGCCGACGCAGTTGTCCGCGCCGCTGCCGTTTTCCCGGATGCGCCTGAGCTCCCAGTTGTGTTTCGGGTCGGTGTCATAGAGGGACACGTTGTTCCACACGGAAAAGACCCCGGGGATGTTCACGCCGTTGGGGCAGGGCATGCAGTACCGGCAGCCGGTGCAGCCGATCTTCGTGCGGCTGTAATAGGCGGCGCGCACGTCGTCCATCAGTTTCCGCTCCTCCGGTGTCATGATGCCGCTGTCCACCGTGTCGAAAATGCGCAGGTTATCGTCGATCTGCTCCGCTTCGTTGCAGCCGGAGAGCACCACCGACACCTGGGGATGGTCGCACAGCCAGCGGAAGGCCCACTCCACGGGGGTGCGCTTCACCGGGAACGCGTCGTACAGGGCCTGCACATTGGCCGGGGCCTTGGCCAGGCGGCCGCCCAGCAGCCCTTCCATGATCACCACCGGGATGCCCTTTGAGCCCGCCAGCTCCAGGCCCCGGGTGCCGGCCTGGTGATCGATGTCCATGAAGTTGTACTGGATCTGGACCATATCCCAGTCGCTGTCGTTGAGGATGTACTCAAATTCCTCATAGGGGCCGTGGAAGGAAAAGCACTTGTAGCGGATCTTTCCTTCTTTTTTCATGTCATCGAAGAACTCGGGAGCGCCGATGGACTTGAAGTACTCCCATTTTTCCTTGTTGATGCCGTGCATCAGATAGAAGTCGACATGGTCCGTCTG
>CACZOZ010000195.1:0-8102 GCA_902782865.1 uncultured Eubacteriales bacterium | reverse complement strand
GCGGGTGTGGGCGGAGGTGTTCAGGGAGCCGATCAGGTCGGTGTACAGTTTCACCCACAAGAGCTCCTCGGCGGTGAAGCCCTGGGCGTCCAGAAGGCCCATGGCGGTGCCCACGCCGTCCACGTTGGCCTGGGCCCACATGGTGCGCAGGCCGTCTTTCACTTCATCGGTCACGGTGTAGATGCGGGCTTCCTCGGGCAGGCTGGCCAGGGTGACCGCCTGCAGCTGGCTCACCAGCGCCAGGGTGGTCTCGTCCGCCTCGTCCTTTTCGCCGTCATCCCCGGGCAGTGCCTGGGCGATCAGGGCGGCGGTCTCTTCTTCGGTCAGGGAAGCCTTCACGGCGGCCAGGCGTTCCGCTTCCGCGGCGGCCTTTTCCTCCGCCAGGCCGGGCACCATGTAGGTGGTGGCCAGGGCCGTGCGCTTCGGGGAGATCAGCAGGCGCTCCACCGCCTCGGTGTAGCGGCCCTGCTCGTTGAAGCTTTCGAACAGGTACTGGTTCGCCAGCATCTTCTCATAGCCGTGCACGTCCCCGTCCAGGGCCCAGTAGGAGGCGACGCTGCTGAGCATGTCCACGCCCACGGAGCTGCTCTCGGTGACCATGCTCTGGCTGATGAGGGTGTTGGCCATCAGGGCGTCCACGCTGGCACTGTCGAAGCCCTCTTCCTTCACGATGGCCAGGCCCTCGTCCACGGCGGCCCTGAAGGTCCCGGCTTCCTCCCGGTCCAGATTGGAAGCGTAGAAGATGACGGTGATATCGCTGGTGGTGTCGTCCACGTAGCAGCCGGCCTTGGCGGCGGGCAGCTTTTCACGGATCTTGTTCATCACCGCGGAGGAATCCACGCTCATCAGGGTGGTGAGCAGGTCCAGGGTGACCAGATCCTCTTCCGTGGCGCCGTCGCAGTAGATGGCGTAATAGGTCTGGGCCTGCTTGGAAGGATCGGCGCCCGCGTCCCCGGGGAAGGGGAATTCCGCCGTAACGCTCTCGGTGAGGGGGGTGAACGCTCCGTCATCGATCACGATCTCCCGGCGCTCGTAGGCGGAGAAATACCCGTCCAGCAGGTCCAGGAACGCGTCCTTGTCGGCGATGTCGCCGTAGATCAGGGTCAGGGAGTTGGAGGGATGATAGTACTTCTCGTGGTAGTTCTTCAGGTCATCCCAGGTCATGTTGATGATCTCTTCCGGGATGCCGCCGTGCACGTTGCCGCAGGTGCTGCCGGGATAGATGGTCTTCAGTGCGTTGAACATGGCCGCGCGGTCCAGGTCGTAAGCGCCCTTCATCTCGCTGTAGACCGTGCCCTCGATGGTCAGGGGCGCGTCCTCGGTGTCCATGCGGTAGCGCCAGGCTTCCTGGCGGAACAGGCTCTCGTCCTTGAGCACCAGGGGATTGAAGCAGGAGTCGGTGTAGAAATCGGCGTACCGGAGCAGCTGCTCCTCACTGAGGCTGGCCACGGGATAGAAGGTCATGTAATTGGCCGTGGAAGCGTTCATGTAGGTGTTGTAGGTCTGGTAGCTCAGGTTGAAGAACAGGTCCTTGGACGGGTACTTCTCGCTCCCGCCCAGGGTGGCGTGCTCGAACACGTGGCTGACGCCCATGTCCGTTTCCGCGGGGGTGCGGAACGCCATCTGGAACACCCGGTTCAGGTCGTCATTGATGATGAACATGACCTGGGCGCCGGTCTTCACGTGCTCGTAGAGATAGGTCTTGCCGTTCACCAGATCGAAGGTGCTCTCCTCCGTCAGGGTGAACTTGCCTTCCGCGGCCCCCTCGCCCAGGACGCTGACGGGCATCGCCGCCGTCAGGATGAGGACGATCGCCAGGAACACAGCTGCCGTTTTGCGCATGTCAAAAGCTCCTCCTTATGATACTATGATACCGGTATGATAAAGACCGGGTCGGTGACCCGGCCTTCCGCCTGCCAAGTGTATAAAAAACGCGCCCGCTTTGTCAAGGCCGGACGCGCTTTTGTCCACTAAAAAATCAGGGATGATCACATGCGGCTGATGGTCTCCCGGTCCAGTTTCCGGAAAAAGATCAGGCTCAGCGTCATGGAGACCGCCTCCGCGATGAGGAAGGACCACCAGATCGCGTCCAGGCTGATCCTCGACAGGAGCCACGCCGCGGGCAGGAGCACGATCAGCTGGCGGCACAGGCTGATGATCAGGCTGTACACGCCCCGGCCCACCGCCTGGAAGCTGTTGGACAGGGTGATGCCCACCGCCGCCACCACGAAGTGGACCGAGATGGTGCGCATGGCGGTGACGCCGATGGCCACCATGCCGGAGGTCTCCGCTTCGCCGCTCTCGAACAGGCTCATCAGCTGCAGGGGGAACACCATGAAGATCACCGTGCCCGCGGCCATGATGCACACCGCCCACTTCAGGGCGGTCTTCAGGCATCCGTAGACCCTCTCCTTCAGCCTCGCGCCGTAGTTGTATCCCACGATGGCCACCACGCCGGAGCCCAGGCCGAACACGGGCATGAACACGAAGGACTGGAGCTTGAAATAGATGTTGAGCACGTTCACCGCGTCATTGCCCTGCCCCGGGAAGGAGGACAGTATCCCGTTCATGCCGATATTCATCACCGAGCCGATGGCCTGCATGACGGTGCTGGGCAGGCCCACGGCCACGATGCCCCGCAGGGTGCGCGCGTCCGCGCGGCACTCCGAAAAGCGCAGGAAGAGCTCTTTGTTTTTCACCTGGTTGAGGGTGAAGCCCACGATCATGCTCACCCACTGGCCGATCACCGTGGCCGCGGCGGCGCCCGCCACGCCCATCTCCGGGATGCCCAGGGCCGGCGTGCCGAAGATCAGCAGGGGATCCAGGACGATATTGGTGACCGCGCCGGACATCTGGGTGACCATGGACATGACCGTGTTGCCCGTGGACTGGAGCATCCTCTCCAGGCACACGGCCATGAACACGCCCAGGGAGCCCATGGTGACGATGGACAGATAGGTGGAGCCCATGTCCCTGATCAGCGCCGCGTCATTGAGCGTATCCGACACCAGCACGCCCATGAAGGCTTTGGTCAGCGTGGCCCCCACGATGAAAAACATCAGGGCGCCCGCCAGCTCGATGAAAATGCCGTTCCAGGCCGTGCGGCGGGCATTCTCCCTTTCCCCCGCGCCCAGCTGGCGGCTGATCAGGCTGTTGATGCCGATGCCCATGCCCACGGACAGGGCGATCATCAGCATCTGAATGGGGTAGGCCAGGGACACGCCGGTGAGCTCGTTGGGATCGTGGCGGGACACGTACACGCTGTCCACCACGTTGTACATGGCCTGGACCAGCATGGAGGCCATGATGGGCAGGCTCACCTTGGGCACCAGACGGCCCATGGGCATATCGCGCAGCATGGCGCTGCGATCGGATCGCTGCATCGTTTTTTCATCCTTTCCCGGCCCTCCCGCGGGAAGGCCGACAGGGAAGGATACCAGAAAAGCGGCGGGCCGTCAATGGCGTTGACGTTGACTCTGCGTTTGTTTTGTGCCATAATGCATAAGGAGAGATATCCGTAGTTCAAGGAGGTCCCAACACCATGAAGAGACTAATGAGCGTCATCGCTCTTCTCGCCGTCCTGTGCGCCGCTTTCGGCGCCGCGGGGGAGAGCTTTCCCGTCACCATCGAAGACATCATGGCCGCCAACACCGGCGAAGCGGTCCTTGCCCGGCACCGGAACGGGGCGGAGCACCTGATCACCGAGGACGGCAGCCGCGTGATCTATGTGGACGGCGTCAACCGCTACGAGCATTTCCTGCCCCGGGTGGGCGCCGGCGCCGACACGGAGTACGAGATCCTTCTCACCGCGGACGGCGCGGTGATGTATGACGCCGGGTACAAGATGTACTACTGCGTGGTCAACGTGGGTCTGGGCTACGAACGGAAATACACCCCCGACGACGAGCAGAACGGCACCCTGGCCTACTCCCCCGAGGCCACGGCCCTGGAGACCGTGGTGGACGTGGAGGATCTGGGGGACAGCCTTCGGGTGACCACCGAGACCGAGGCCGGAAAGCTCAACGCCCTGAGCTACGGCTTGCCCGATGACGGCGTGTATGTGGTGGAATACACCGTGGATAAAAACACCCTGGAGATCCTGGGCACCCATGAGTACGTGCGGCGCGCCGACGGGAAACGGGAGCAGGAGATGGAGCAGAAGCTGATGTACGACATCAGCCCCACGGACGATATCCTCACCATGATCCAGGCCGCGGACGCGGTCGTGAACAGCGAGCCGAAGCGCACGCTCACCTTCATCACCGATTCCGGGTCCGATACGGAAAAGATCACAAAAGTGACCCGCGCCGCCGGCGTGTTCGTGACCTGGTGGGCGGATGAGAAGGGCTACGAGGCCTATGCCGACCCCGCGGGGAAGACCCCCTGGCAGGACGACTACACCAGTGACCAGACCGTGTACCTGATCAACCCCATGCGCTCCGGCGTGTCCCTGTGAGCGTCTGATAAAAGACCATATATAAATAGAGGAGATAAGATCATGGCCAAGAAGAAAGAGACCGCCAAACCCGTCGGAGCCGAGCAGCTCCAGGAAAAGAGCGAGAAGGCGAAAGCCCTGGAAATGACCCTGCACGCCCTGGAGAAGGAATTCGGCAAGGGCACCGTGATGAAGCTGGGCGACAAGGCCGCCCTGCAGGTGGAGACCGTGCCCACTGGCTGCCTGGAGCTGGACTTGGCCCTGGGCGTGGGCGGCATCCCCAAGGGCCGCATCATCGAGATCTACGGCCCGGAATCCTCGGGCAAGACCACCGTGGCCCTGCAGATCGTGGCCCAGGTGCAGAAGGAAGGGGGCCTGGCGGCCTTCATCGACGCCGAGCACGCCCTGGATCCCATGTACGCCAAGGCCCTGGGCGTCAATGTGGATGAGCTCTACGTGAGCCAGCCCAATTCCGGCGAGGACGCCCTGGAGATCGCCGAGTCCCTGGTGCGCAGCGGCGCCGTGGACATCGTGGTCATCGACAGTGTGGCGGCCCTGGTGCCCCGGGCGGAGATCGACGGCGAGATGGGCGACAGCTTCGTGGGCCTGCAGGCCCGCATGATGAGCCAGGCCATGCGCAAGCTGACCGGCGTGGTGGCCAAGACCAACTCCATCGCCCTGTTCATCAACCAGATCCGCGAGAAGGTGGGCGTGATGTATGGCAACCCGGAGACCACCACCGGCGGCCGGGCCCTGAAGTTCTACGCGTCGGTGCGTCTGGAGATCCGCCGCGGCGAGCAGCTCAAGGACGGCGCGGCCATCGTGGGCAACCGCACCAAGATCAAAGTGGTGAAAAACAAAGTGGCCCCGCCCTTCAAGACCTGCGAGGTGGACCTGATCTACGGCAAGGGCATCTCCCGGGAGGGCAGCCTGCTGGATCTGGCCGTGGCCAACGATATCATCCAGAAGAGCGGCGCCTGGTTCTCCTATGACGACCAGCGCATCGGCCAGGGCCGGGACAACGCCCGCCTCTTCCTGGAGCAGAATCCCGACGTGGCGGATGAGATCGACAAAAAGATCCGCGAGATCTACGTGACCAAGAGCACCGCCGAGCCGGCCGACATGGACCCGCCGGAGATGACGGACGACGATGAGTAATACGCACCGCCACGAGGACAGCGCCTGCGGGCTGTGCCGGGTGGAGATGGAGCACCTGTCGGTGATCCTGGAGGGCGACACCCTGCTGACGGACGTGTCGGCCCACCTGCACTGCGGCGAGGTGACGGCCCTGATCGGCCCCAACGGCGCCGGCAAGACCACCCTGATCAAGGCCCTGCTGGGGCAGGTGCCCTATCAGGGCAAGGTGCGCCATGTGGACGCGGACGGCAAGGTGATCGGCGGCGTGAGGGTGGGTTATGTGCCCCAGACCCTGGACTACGACCGGCAGATGCCCGCCAGCGTGTGCGATTTCATGGCCGCGTCCCTCTCCCGCCGCCCGGTGTGGCTGGGCGTGGGGAAGAAGACCCGGGAGACCGTGCTCAAAAACCTGCGCAGCGTGCACGCGGGCGACCTGATGGACCGCCGCCTGGGCGCCCTGTCCGGCGGGGAGCTCCAGAGGGTGCTGCTGGCGCTGGCCCTGGATCCCATCCCTCAATTGCTCATCCTGGACGAGCCCGTCAGCGGTGTGGACCAGAACGGCCTTAAGATGTTCCTGGACACGGTCCAGGGCGTGAAGGCCAAATACCACATGGCCGTGCTCCTGGTGAGCCATGACTGGGATCTGGTGGCCCGCTTCGCGGACGACGTGATCCTGCTGGACAAAACGATCCTGGAGACCGGCACCGCCGAGGAAGTGTTCGCCTCCGAGGCCTTTGACAAAGCCTTCCCCCTCAAGCGGGGATGAGCGAGCGATAAAGAGGAACGATGGACGGACTGTACCGGGTCATGGACGTGCTCCTGCCCTTTCAGATGTTCAAATACGGCTTCATGAAGAACGCCCTTCTGGCGCTGCTGATGCTCACGCCTCTTTTGGGGCTGCTGGGCACCATGGCGGTCAACAAGAAGATGGCGTTCTTCTCCGACGCCCTGGGCCACAGTGCCCTGGCGGGAGTGGGCCTGGGGCTGCTCCTGGGCATCCGGAACGAGACGGTGAGCCTGCTCGTGTTCGGCATCCTGTGGGCGCTGCTCATCAGCCGCATCAACCAGAAGGGAAAGACCGGGGCGGATACCACGATCTCCGTGTTCTCCTCCGCGGGCATCGCCCTGGGGCTGATGATACTGTCCCGCAGCGGCGGGTTCTCCAAATACAACGCCCTGCTGGTGGGCGACGTGCTGGCCATCACTCCGCGGGATCTGATCCATCTGCTCCTGGCCCTGATCATCGGCCTGACGCTGTGGGGCGTGATCTACAACCGGCTGCTTTTGACCGCCGTGAGCATGCCCCTGGCCCGCAGCCGGGGCATCCCCGCGAGGGCGGTGGAATACGCCTTCGTGTGCATGGTGGCGGTGGCGGTCATGCTGTCCATCCGCTGGGTGGGCGTGCTTCTGATCAACGCGCTGCTGATCCTGCCCGCCGCCGCGGGAAGGAACCTCGCGCGCAGCGCCCGGCAGCATGCCCTGTACACTGTTTTGATCGGCCTTTTCTCCGGTGTGGGCGGCCTGATCCTGGCCTATCACATGGATACCGGCGTGGGCGCCGCGGTGGTGGCCGTGGCGGCCGTGTGCTATTTCCTCAGCCTGGTGCCCGGGCTGATCAGGAAGAGCTGAACAGCTCGGACGCCGACAGGCGAAGGGAGCGCCGTGCCAAAGCCTTCCCGAGCCGGAAACAGTTTTGCCGACAGGCAGAAGCGCAGTCCCGCAAAGGGGCTGCGTTTTGTCGTTTTATTGAAAGGTGTTTTCCTTCCGGGATATCCTTGACCCGGGAACAAAAAACGCGCCCGGGGGTTTGTTGACAGGCTGTCATGCAAAAAGCCGCGCGGAACAGCGCGGTTTTTTTCGTGTGACAGATGTGTGACGGTGCCTGTGATATCCTGTGACTGTCACCGGGAAAAAGGTGACAGAAAGAAAGTAAGTTGGATCGAAACGATCATAAAGGGGAGGAAAAAACAATGTTGAAAAAGATCATCGCTCTGGCACTGGTAATAATGGGTCTGGTCGGCATCATGATCCCGGCGGCAATGGCTGAAAACACCAATGTAAGGAAGTACTCGTCTCCCGTCACCATGTATGTGAAGACCCAGAACGGCGGCCCCCTGAACGTGCGCACGGCTCCCGTCATCACCAAGACGAACTGCATCGGCCAGATCAATTACGGCAAAGCGGTGAAGGTGATCGGCACAGCGGCCTCTTCTTCCGACTGGGTGGCCATCAGCTTCAATAACAGGACCGCGTTCGTGATGGTGCAGTACCTGAGCAGCGTGAAGCCCACCAAGGCGGAGACCGAGCAGGCGTACATCACTCACCAGATGAACCACTTCAAGGTCATTACCAACCGCTTCGCGGTCATCGCCCATCCCGAAAACCCCGCTACCGGCTGGGTGAACTTCAGGTCGCAGCCCGGCACCGGCAAAAACGTGATCACCAAGCTCAACGAAGGCCGCGTCCTTACCGTGACCGGCGAGACCCCCGAATGGTACCAGGCCATCGACTCCGTGACCGGCAAGACCGG
>CACZOZ010000194.1:0-4692 GCA_902782865.1 uncultured Eubacteriales bacterium | reverse complement strand
GCGCTCCTGCCGAAGAATTCCACATCGATGGGCGCGCAGGCGATGAACGGCGCCGTATCCACGTGTTTCCCGGAGCCCGGGTGCACGCACAGGGCCGCGTCCACATCCTTTAAATAGCCTTCCCGCACGAAGGAACCCTTGGCGCTGCCGTTCTCGCCGCCTTCCTCGCCGGGCGTGCCGTACACCCGCACCGTGCCTCCCACGTCCGGCAGGACCTGTTTGACCGCCGCGGCAGCAAGGCTCGACGCCGCGCCGAAAAGATTGTGCCCGCAGCCGTGGCCCAGCCCCGCCAGCGCGTCATACTCCGCCAGGAAGACCAGCACCGGCCCGGGCTTTCGAGAGACCGCCTCGGCGGTAAAACCGGTACGGTGGCCGGCTACGTCCCGGACCACCCGGAACCCCTCCTCCTCCAGGCGCGATGAAAGGAGAGAACTCGCGAAAAACTCGTAGTTGCTCACCTCGGGCTTCCCGTGGATCTGACGGGCGATATCCTGATAAACGCCCGCGTGTTCGTCACAGAAACGTATGATCTCATCCCGATACATGATTCCCCTCCGCTCAGATCAGTGCCGGCGCTCGAAAAGCGCGCGGTTCGTGGTCCTCCTCGCCAGGGCGTTCCCGATGATCTGGAGCACGCAGACGGCGATGAGAAGGATGACCACACACACATTGACGATATCCTGATGGTTCTGGTTCTGGCCGTAGTTGATCGCGAAGGATCCGATGCCGCCGGCACCCACGGCCCCGGCCATGGTGGTCAGGCCGATCAGGCTGATGAGGGTGATGGTGGATACCCGGATCAGGTCCGGCACGGCTTCGTGAAGGTAGACCCTGAAGATCAGGCCCCAGGTGCCGCTGCCCATGGATTTGGCCGCCTCCACCTTGCCCGGATCCACACCGGCCAGCGCCGCCTCCACCTGACGGGTGTAAAACGGCACGCAGCCGAACACCAGGGGCACCACCGCTCCGCGGACGCCGATGGCCGTGCCAACCAGGGACCGGGTGAAGGGGATCAGGAAGATCAGCAGGATGATGAAGGGGATCGCCCGGAAAAGATTGACTATCAGATCGATGACGCGGTACACCACCGGCTGGGGACGGATACCGTTCTTTTTCGTCACGGTGAGAAGGACCCCCAGAGCCAGACCGATGGCGAAGGCGATGAGCCCGCTCTTGACCGTCATTTCAAAGGTCTGCCCCAGGCTGTCCAGGAACCGGGTCTTATACGCCATCACGTTCGGTATCCAGGTCTTGAAAAACTCATCCACGGCGGAGCACCTCCACTTCCACCTGATTCTGCCTCAGATGATCCATCGCGGCCTCGACCCCCGCGGGCGAGCCCTTGAGCAGAGCCACCATCCCGCCCAGGGGATCGCCGCGAAGCTCCTCCACGCTCGCGAGCACGATGCTCATGGAAACGTCGAACTGCCGGGAGATGGAAGATATCACGGCGTCCCCCACGCTGTCCCGCGTGAAGGTCAGCCGCAGCAGCACATCGCCTGCCCCCACCCGCACCAGCGGAGAATCCTCCTTGAGGAGCTTATCCACCCGGCTGAGGGAAGAGGCGCTGGCCACGAAGCGCCTGGTGATGTTTTCCCTGGGATGGGAAAAGACCTTGTAGACGTCGCCCTCTTCCACCACCGACCCGTTCTCCATCACCGCGACCTTATGGCAGATGGCCTTGATGACCGCCATCTCATGGGTGATCAGGACGATCGTCAGGCCCAGCTGGGTATTCAGCTCCCTGAGCAGGTTGAGGATGGACTCCGTCGCCTCGGGGTCCAGGGCGCTGGTGGCCTCATCGCTCAAAAGCAGTTTCGGCTCCGCCGCCAGGGCCCGCGCGATAGCGACCCGCTGCTTCTGGCCGCCGGAGAGCTCCGAGGGATAGGCGTTCACTTTATCCGTCAGATCCACCAGGCTGAGCAGCTCCATGACCCGTTTTTTGATCTGATCCCGGCTCCTGCCCGTATACTTGAGAGGATAAGCGATATTGTCGAACACGCTCGACCGGTTCAGCAGGTTGAAGTGCTGAAAGATCATCCCGACGGAACGCCGGAGCGCGGCTTTTTCCTTCTCACGCATGATGCCGTTCTTCGTCCGGATCACGCCGTCGCTGATGGTGATCTCCGGGAGATCACCGATGCGGATCGTGCCGGAATCCGGCGTCTCCAGCAGGTTGAGGCAGCGCACCAGGGTGCTCTTGCCCGCACCGGAATAGCCTATAACGCCATAAATGTCCCCATCCTCGACGGATAGGGACACATTTTTGACCGCGTCCACCTGGCGGCCTTTTCCCTGAAAGACCTTGCAGAGATCATTGATCTGGATCATAAGGCTCCTTATAAAGCAGACACCGCCGCCGTCATACGGGACGGCGGCGGAGAAAAAGGATCACTTGAGCAGGCCGGCCGCGTCCTTGATGCCGTCCACACTGTCGAACTGCTCACTGTAGAGCGTCAGGGGCGCGATCAGGGTGTCGGCGATCACCGTCAGATCATAGCCGAACTGGCTGATCTCGTTGTTCAGGTAAGCCTTGTGCTGGAAGGCGTTCAGATCCACATCGCCGGAATTGAGAGCCTCGTTGGGAAGGTTGTAGGCGTCGAAGATCTTCAGATCGATATAGATGCCCGCGCCCTCATCGTCCAGGACCTTCTGAACGGCCTGCCACTGATCGTTGCCGCCGGAGCAGACGCCCACGGTGACCACGGTCTTGCCCTCTTTGGGAGACTCGTACGCCAGGATATCGGAGACGAAGCTCGTCTCGATCATGTAAGCCGGATTATAGTCGAAGGCCGGGTAGAACGCTTCCTCGTAGCGCTCGAGGAGGAACTCGGCCACCAGCTGGGACTGATAGGCCTCGCAGATCTTTTTGTAGATCTCGTTGTCCGCGTCCGCGGTGCGGGCCACGATGACGTTCACATAAGGATTGTCGCCCGACTCGGACTGCTGCTCGATGATCAGGCCGTCCTTGGAGGGCAGGAGGCCGTAGGGGATCGCGTAGGTGCCGTTGATGGTGGCGCCGGCGTAATCCTGAAGGGTGGAGGGCAGGGTGTTCGCCGCCACCGGTTCCACCTCGATATCGTAGATATAACCGGTGATGTCCTTGATCTCGGGGGTATATCCCGCCGCCGGATCCACAGTCAGAAGGCCCGCGGTCTCCAGGAGCTTGATGGCGCGGCTCAGGTTGGTGCCGTCATTGGGGATGGCGATCAGAAGCTTTTCGGCGGAAGCGGCGGATACGAGAGAGGCGATCAGAAGAGCGGCGAGAAGGATGGAAATCAGCTTTTTCATGGTTATTTCTCCTTTCAGATCTCATATTCTGCGCTTTGAAACGTGTGAAAAAGGGATCCTGATGACGATGCCGGGGATCAGAGCATTCGCTGCGCCGCCCCGCCGGGATGAAAGATCATCTTTTTTACCTCACATGATCACAAAAACGGGACATTCGTACGAATGCCCCGTTGCGGCAACGATCCTTAAGAGGGATGATCAGCGGCGGCAGACGCACGAGGAAAATAAGCGCATGACCATGCGCATCATCATGCCCATCATACCGGTCACAGCCTTCCTCACGGCGCTGCCTCCTTTCCCTTATTGATGTGACCAGTATAAAAATCCGGGTCGGAACTGTCAAGGGGCTGAATGTTTTTTGATTGTTCTTGCAGGCGCCGGACGTAAAAGTTAATTTTCCTGTATGATTTCCCGGCTTCCTGTGGTATTATTCAAGGTGGTGACCGATGATCATCCCCTGCCTGCGGCAGCGGATAAAGCAGGACCGCATACCAAGCATACCGATCCGTCAGAAAGGAACGAACCGATGAGTGAAAAGATCCCCGGGACCGGCGGCGAGCGTTATGTTCCCTATGAAGAACGCACCGGCAACGAATCCATCGTTTATTTCACCCGTGACCTGTCCGCCGAAGGCCTGCGCAAAATGGTCGGCCGCGTGAGCGGCGCCATCACGGGCAGGACCGCCGTGAAACTGCATACAGGCGAGAAACACGGCCCCAACATCATCCCCCACGAATGGGTGGAGGAGCTGATCAAAAACGATCTGCCCGACGCCGTGATCGTGGAGACCAATACCTTTTATCAGGGAGACAGGGACACCACCGAAAAACACCTGGAGACCCTGAAAGTGAACGGCTGGACCTTCTGTCCCGTGGACATCACCGATTCCGAAGGCACCGCGTCTCTCCCGGTCACGGGCGGTAAATGGTTCGACCACATGTCCGTGGGCAAGACCCTTCCCGGATACGATTCCCTGGTGGTGCTCACCCATTTCAAGGGGCACACCATGGGCGGCTTCGGCGGCAGCAACAAGAACATCGGCATCGGCTGCGCGGACGGCCGGATCGGCAAGCGGATGATCCACGCCCGGGACAGCCAGGATCCCGAAATGGCCTGGAGCGTGGACATGGAAGAGCTGATGGAGCGTATGACCGAGTCCACGAAGGCCACCATCGACCATTTCGGAAAAAAGATATGCTATGTGAACGTGATGCGCAACATGTCCGTATCCTGTGACTGCGAGGGCTGCCTGGCGGAGAAAGTGGTCACGCCCAATGTGGGCATCCTGGCCTCCACGGACATCCTGGCGCTGGATCAGGCCTGCGTGGACATGATCTACGCCCTGAGCGAAACGGACGGCGCGGCGCTGCGGGAGCGTATCGAGACCCGGCACGGCCACCG
>CACZOZ010000193.1:0-4083 GCA_902782865.1 uncultured Eubacteriales bacterium | reverse complement strand
CCGCGGGCTCGCCGTCGATGAACACCACCATGCTGGCCACCGACAGGGTGCCCTGCGTGTTGCTGATGTCATAGCCCTCGATCCGCCTGGGATAGATATCCAGCCCCAGGGCGGCCGCCAGGTCATGGCAGGCGCCCACCGTGCGGTCATAATGGATCTGCTTCCGGGCGTTCTGCTTCGTCAGGGCGTCGGCGGCGTTTTTCCGGCACATGAGGATCAGGCCCTTCTTGGCGCCGCGCTGGGGCACGGTGACATCGCAGGCCCCCTGCCGTTTCTGCCGGAGATACTCGGTCACGTCCTCCAGCACTTCTCCGGGCAGCTCCTCGATCAGCAGCTCCCGGGGCGGCTCGTGCCGGTCGTAGTACTGGACCAGGAAATCGAACAGGACTTCCCCGACGGGCTCGGCCCCTTCGTGGGGGAGAGCGTACTGCTTCCCTTCGATGATCTTGCCGTCCCGGATGCTGAGCACGTACGCCATGGCGTCGGCGTCGTCGTGGGCCAGGGCGATCACGTCCTGGTCCGACCGCCGGATCTGGGAGGCCTGCTGGCGCTGGGCCAGGTTCTCGATGTCTCTGATCCTGTCCCTGAGCACTGCCGCGCGCTCATATTGATAGGCGCGGCTGGCGGAAAGCATCTCCTCGTTCAGGGCACGGATGATCGTCTGCTGGTCGCCGGACAGGAAGGCGACGGCCCTGTCCACGGCCTCGCGGTATTCCTCGGGCGTGCATTTTCCCGCGCACGGCCCCAGGCAGCGGCCGATCTCGTAATTCACGCAGGGCCGCACGTCCTTTTTGGCGGGCAGGGCCTGGGAGCAGGTCCGCAGAGGGAACAGCTTCTTGACGCTCTCCAGCACGTCCCTTACGGCGCCGGCGCCGGTGTAGGGGCCGAAATAACGCGCGCCGTCCTGCTGCACCTTCCTCGCGAGCGTCAGCCGCGGGTAGGGATCGTTCAGGTCGACGCGGATGTAGGGGTACTGTTTGTCATCCTTGAGCAGGATGTTGTAATAGGGCTTGTGCAGCTTGATGAGGTTGCATTCCAGGATCAATGCTTCCAGATTGGTCCGGCACAGGACGATATCGAAATCGTCGATGTTCCTGACCATGGACGCCACCTTCGGCGTATGGTCCCGGCCCTGGAAATAGCTGCGCACCCGGTTTTTGAGATTGACGGCTTTCCCCACATAGATGATCTCACCCTCGTGCTTCATCAGGTAGCAGCCGGGGGAGTCGGGGAGCAGCGTTATCTTCCTGCGTAAAGTCTCATTCATCGTCCTTGCCGTCGAAGGGATCGAACACTGTCCGGGCGGCCTTGAGCAGCGCTTCGCTCAGCTCGTCATCCACGGGCACGAAATCCACCATGTCGTCGTCCTCACCCTCGATGGGCTCCACTTTCATCACGTAGAAGGACGCTTCCTCAGCGGCGGTGCCGTCGATGTCATCGCTCAGGAGCACATATTCCTCGCCGTTGTAAAAAAAGTACCGTTCCACTTTCAGCGTGACGGGCTGGCCGTCGCTGTCTTCCAGTTCGATCAGTTCCATTTCCTCATTATCCATTTTGTTTTCCTCCGTGCGGTTCAATAGGGATGTCTTCCCGATGAGGGCCGGTCGTATACGCCGGTCCGGATCTCGTTGATGAAAGCCTGAGCGTTCCTGAGGCCCTGTTTTTCAGCCTCCAGGGTGAGGCGGACGGCCTTTTCCCGGTCGTAGGGGAGAGTGACGAGGCGGATGTCCAGCGGATCATCGGGGCTGTCCCCGCCGTCCATGATCGCGTACTGCACCATATTGACGCCCAGGCCGTTGCCCACGCTGCCGGTATTGAACAGGATCCCCCGGAAGGCGATGACCCTCAGGCCCTGGCGGTGCACATCGGCATAACCCACCACGTCCCAGTCGGGCTCGAAATACTTTTCCAGGTCCTTCGTGCTCTCATGGATGAAATAAGGCTCATCCATCACGGGCCGCCCGTGCAGCAGGCGGATCTTCCGTCCCGACAGGGTGAAGTGGTGCTCCAGGGGGAGCTCCGCGAGGATCTTGAGGCGCTTTTCGCCCAGCTGCCGGTGATAGAACGTGTCGTTGGGAAACTGCTTCATGCCCACGCCCTCGTCCCAGTTGCCGCGCAGGTTGACCTGGCAGCGCTCAAGGGCCCAGTCCATGGTCTCGGCGTTGGAGGGGCCTTTGCCCACCAGGTCCCCGAGACAGTAGACCGTATCGATCTTACGGCGTTTCAGGTCCTTATCCAGGGCCTCCACCGCGGGCATGTTGCCGTGCAGGTCCCCGATCAGGGCGATCGTCATGCCTTCTCTCCTTTGGCCGCGGCCAGGCGCACCCATCCGGAGAAGACCGCCTTGGCCTGCGGGTCATCCGCGGCCGACAGCGCTTCCGGGTGCCACTGCACAGCCAGGACGTCCTGCCCGGGGATCTCGATGCCCTCGATCAGGCCGTCAGGCGCGGCGGCCGAGGAGATGAGCCCGCTCCCCAGGGTCTTGATGCCCTGGTGATGGCAGGTGTTGACACCGGCGGTACCGCGGCCCATGAAGCGGCTCAGCAGCGTGCCCTCGCGGATATCGACCTCATGCATCTTTTCATACCGCCTGTCGCTCTGGGCGTGCTTGATCGGGGAGCCCGTCTGGGCGGTGATGTCCTGGTACAGGGTGCCGCCCATGAAGCAGTTGAGGGTCTGGAAGCCCCGGCAGATGCCCAGGATGGGTATCCCGCGCCGGAGCGCCTTCTCAAGAAGGATGTATTCCTCCTCGTCCCGTTCCCGGTCGATCTCCCCGCAGAAGGGCTCCGTTCTCTCACCGTAACGCTCCGGGGCCAGATCGCCCCCGCCGGTCAGTATGAGCCCGTGGGCAAGATCCAGCAGCGTGTCCAGCTTTTCCCCGTCCGCCTGAGGCGGGATCATGACCGGCACGGCGCCGGCGGAGAGCACGGCGTTCACATAATCACGGCTGATCTTATAGTTTTTTTCCTCTCTGGAGGGGCATACCATCGCGATGATCGGGATCATTTCGTCTCCTTTTCCGGGTCGAGCCGGATGGGAAGATCGCTGTCCACAAAGGGATCTTCGGCCTTGAACTTGTCCAGCACGTCGTCGGATGAGCTCTTCGCGCCTTCCTTGGGCAGCACGCGCCAGATGATGGAGTCGTCCTCGAACTGCACCTTCAGCGCATCCCTTGGCTCGGTAAGGGCGATCACTTCGGTATATCGGGTCCTGGCCTTGCGTGCGAATTCCTTCGCCGCTTCCTTCCGGTCGAACCAGTGGATGGGGATGAACAGCCTGGGCTTGACGGACATGATGAAGTAATTGGCCCCGGCGTCGAAGAACCCGCCCATCCGGGGATCCACGGGGAACATGGCCAGATCGATATTCAGCTTCTCCACGTCCTTCATCTTGGCGTAGAAGCTCTTCTCTGCCTGGGTGATCTCATGCAGGGAATTCTCCTCCCGCCAGTGCCACAGGTTCAGGTCCCCGGCGTGAAAGATCCGGCAGCCGTCGATCTCCACGTAAAAGCTGACGCCCTTGTCGGTGGAGTCATAGGCCGTGATCACGGCGTCGCCGATCTGTATCCGGTCGCCCACGTGCATCCTTTTGCCTCTCAGGCGGCTGGGCAGGTCCCAGGAGATCACGTAGGTGATATCCACACCGGGTTTGTCCCACTGGTAGATGACCTCATCCAGGTGATCGGGATGGTCGTGGGACACGAACACGATCACCTGCCTGTATTTTTTCAGCTCATCCGTGGTGAGCCCGAAAAATTTGAGCTGGTCGCTCTGCCCGCGCCAGTAATCGAAAACGAGGAGCGTGTCATTGCTCCTGACGGTACAGCCGCTGTGATAAAAATATGTCAGTACCAGGGATCTTTCCATGTCTTTACAGCCCGCTTTTCGTGTTGATTTGAAAAATCACGGGGATAGGCCCGAAAACCTATCCCCGGAAGATCAGGAAGCCGGATCAGAAAGTGAGCAGCTTCTGCTTGAGGGTGGTCTCCATCTGGGCCAGGGTCTTCTCGGCCTCGACCCTCTTCTGCCTGCCTTCCTTCTGGATGCGCATGACCTCGTCGATGGTATCGATCAGGCTCTGGTT
>CACZOZ010000192.1:0-2226 GCA_902782865.1 uncultured Eubacteriales bacterium | reverse complement strand
GGGGAAGACGGGCGTTTTGACGCCGGGGATGTGACGATCCCGGGTGCCCGCCGATATATCATCTCTCCTGCCTGAGAAAGGGCAGGAGGTTTTCAAAGATCACCGTGTACGCCTCGGCGGTCATGTGCACGCCGTCGGTGGTGTACTCCGCCTTCAGCTCGCCCCCGGCGTCATTGAGGCCGCGGTTCACGTTTATGGCGTGACAGGAAAGTTTCTCCGCCAGCGCGCCCACCCGGCGGCTGCATTCCCGGATGTTCTCCGGGGTCCTGAAGCGGAGCATGGCCTGCCGGCCGGGATCGTCGCTGCCGGGCAGGTGGAGGTTGGCGGGGTAAAAGGCCATCACGTACACTTCCGTCTCGGGCAGTTTTTCCCGGGCGATGGTGAGGATCTTTTCATAATTGCTCACCAGGTGATCCATCCAGCCGCCGCCCCAGACCCGGTCGGTCATGTCGTTGGTGCCGATGTTGATGAACACCTTCGCCGGGGCCGGGTCCAGGAGCACCGTGGAGATCTCCCGCAGGAAATCGTCCGTGGTGGTGCCGCCGATGCCCCGGTTGTACACGGGGCCGGGGATGCCGGCGCTCGCGCACAGTTCCGTTACGGGGAACTGCTCCATCAGGGAGGAACCGGTGAACAGGATGCCGCCTTTTTGGGCAAGGCGGTTCAGCGTCCGGTAATTGCGCACCTTCATGGCCTTCTCCTCCCTGAAGCGCGCCTCGCCCTCCTCCCTGATCTTTTTAAGGAGAGCCTCTTCTCCCGGGCTCAGATGTTCCGTTTCCATGGCGATCCTCCCCGCGCCGGCCTTGCGATCGGCCGGATGATGTTTCATTTCCGGTATTATACCCCATGGATCGCGTTTGGTCCAGACAGGCGCGGAAAAGCTTGCGCCTGAGCGGGGTCATCTGTTATATTGTGACCGAGAACGGCGCGGGGCGGTTCATCCGGCCGGGCCGGCAAAGGAGGATAGGGATGATGGATACGGCAAGGAGCATCTGCATCGACAGGGGCTGGACCTTCGGATACGGCGCGCGCGTCAGCGGCGCCGCCGGGGAAAGGACAGTGGACCTGCCCCATGACTATATGATCGAAGGGGACGTGAGCCCCGATGTGCCCGCCGGGGCGGCCGGCGGATACTACACCGCCGGGGTGGCGCACTACACGAAGGAGATCACCATCCCCGCCGGGTGGGCCGGGGATCGGATCTTCCTCAGGTTCGACGGCGCCATGATGAACGCCACCGTGGAGGTGAACGGCGCGAAGGCCTGCCTGCAGCACTACGGCTACGCGCCCTTTGAAACGGACATCACGAACTTGACATATCCGGGCGAGACGAACCGGATCACCGTCACGGTCAACCCCAGCATGCAGCCCAATTCCCGGTGGTATTCCGGCGCCGGGCTGTTCCGGAGCGTGCATCTCACGCACACGCCCCCGGTATACCTGCCCATGGGCGGCCTGAGCGCGGTGACCCGGAAGCTGGAGGAGGCCCCGGACGGCACGGGCGTGACCGCTTTCCTGGAAGTGGGCGCCGAGGTGGTGAACACCCGAAACGAGAACCGTTTGGTCGAGGCGGCCTTTTCCCTGATCCGGGAGAGCACCGGGGATACGGTGATCGAGAGGAAGACCCTGATCCAGGTGCCCGGGGGCTCTGCCGCGCGGGCCCGGACCACCCTCACCCTGGACGGGGCCGAGGTGTGGACGGCGGAGGATCCCCGGCTGTATATCCTGCGGGCCGTGATCACGGAAAAGGCCGTGTACAGGACCCATATGGTGCCGGTGGATCATCCCGCGCGGGATGAGGACGAGGTGCTCTTCGGCATCCGCACCGTGGAGGCGGACGTCAGGCAGGGCCTGAGGATCAACGGCGTGCCGGTGAAGCTCCGGGGCGGCTGTCTCCATCACGACAACGGGCCGATCGGCGCGGCAAGCCTGTATGACGCCGAGGCGCGCAAGGTGAGAAAGCTCAAGGAAGTGGGCTTCAACGCCATCCGCACCACCCACAATCCGCCGTCCGCCGCCCTGATCGAGGCCTGCGACAGGCTGGGCATGTATGTGTTCGACGAGGCCTTCGACGCCTGGGGCATGGGCAAGCAGCCGGGGGATTACAACCAGTTTTTTGAGACCGACTGGGAGAAGGACCTGACCGCCTTCGTGCGGCGCGACCGCTGCCATCCCAGCGTGATCCTCTGGTCCACCGGCAACGAGATCACCGAACGGGGCGGGCTG
>CACZOZ010000191.1:0-2931 GCA_902782865.1 uncultured Eubacteriales bacterium | reverse complement strand
CAGCGAAGCGCAGCGCTGCGTAAGCGAGCGCGGATGGACAAATCGAGCCGCCGGATGTATAATATAAAAGGAAAATTGTGCGCTGTCGGAGGTGCGGATGGATCCCGTAAAGGAAGCGAAACTGGAGAAGATCCTGGAACAGGTGCAGAAGCCTTCCCGGTATACCGGAGGCGAGATGAACACGGCGGTGAAGCCGAAGGATAAGGCGGAAGTGAGCTTTGCCTTCTGCTTCCCGGATACCTATGAGATCGGCATGAGCCATCTGGGGATGAAGATCCTCTGCCATATCATCAACAAGCTCCCCTGGGCGGTGTGCGAGAGAGTGTTCACCCCCTGGGTGGACATGAGCGCCCTGATGCGGCAGGAGGGCGTGGAGCTGTTCTCCCTGGAGAGCCGCAGCCCGGTGAGGGAGTTCGACATCGTGGGCTTCACCCTGATGTATGAGATGAGCTTCACCAATATCCTGGAGATGCTTTCCCTGGCCGGGATCCCCTTAAGGGGCGCGGACAGGGGGGAGAAGGACCCCATCGTGGTGGCCGGCGGTCCCTGCGCCTACAACCCGGAGCCCCTGGCGAAGTTCATCGATGCCTTCATGATCGGGGACGGCGAAGAGGTGATCCAGGAGGTGTGCGAGGTCATCCGGGAGCACAAGCGCCGGGGCACCTCCCGGCAGGAAGTTTTAAGGGCCCTGAGCCGGCTGGAGGGCGTGTACGTGCCCTCCCTCTACAAGGCGGAATACCATGACGACGGCACCCTTAAGAGCCTGACGCCCCTTGAGGAAGGGGTGCCCGCGACGGTGCGCCGCCGCGTGGTGCCGGACCTTGACGGCGCGGAGTATCCGGACACGCTGCCCGTGCCGTTTACGGAGATCGTGTTCGACCGGATCACGCTGGAGATCATGCGGGGCTGCACCCGGGGCTGCCGGTTCTGCCAGGCGGGCATGATCTACCGGCCCGTGAGGGAGCGGTCGGTCAAAACGCTGCTCAAACAGGCCGAGGCCCTGGAAAAGAGCACGGGCTACGAGGAGATCTCCCTGTCGAGCCTGTCCAGCGGGGACTATACCTGCCTTAAAGAGCTGATCGAGAGCCTGATGGAGCGGTTCGAGGACCGGCGCGTGTCCGTGTCCCTGCCCAGCATGCGCATCGACAATATCGTCAAGCAGAGCCTGGAGGAGACCAAGCGGGTCAAGAAGAGCGGGCTCACCCTGGCCCCCGAGGCGGGCACCCAGCGCCTGCGGGACGTGATCAACAAGGGCGTCACCGAGGAGGACCTCACGCGCGCGGTGACGGACGCCTTCGAGTGCGGCTGGAGCCATGTGAAGCTCTATTTCATGTCCGGCCTGCCCACGGAGACGGACGAGGACCTCATGGGCATCGGGGAACTGAACAAAAAGGTGATCAACGCCTATTTCGCCGTGCCCAAGGAAAAGCGGGGGAAGGACCTGCGGATCACCACCAGCGTGAGCGTGTTCGTGCCCAAGCCCTTCACGCCTTTCCAGTGGGCGCCCCAGGACAGCCTGGAGACGGTGAAGGCCAAGCAGGACGTGCTCAAGAAGGCCCTGGGCATGAAATACGTGCGGTACAACTGGCACGACGGGGAGCTGAGCTACCTGGAGGCCTGCGTGGCCCGGGGGGACCGGCGCATGGGCGACGTGATCGAGGCCGCCTGGCGCCTGGGCTGCCGCTTCGACGGGTGGAACGAGCATTTCCGCTATGATCTGTGGATGCAAGCCTTCGCGGACTGCGGCCTTGACGGGGACTTCTACGCCCTGAGGGAAAGGCCGCTTGACGAGACACTGCCCTGGGACCACATCGACGCCGGGGTGACCAAGGAATATCTGAAGCGCGAATGGGAGAAAGCCGTGGGGGGAAAGACCACCCGGGACTGCCGCAAGGGCTGCAACGCCTGCGGCCTCCAGCGCTGGAAAGGAGCGTGTCCGCAGTATGAAAATGCTGGTCGTGTTTGAGAAAACGCCGCGCCTGCGCCACATCGGGCATCTGGATCTTCTGCGGACCATCCAGCGCTCCCTGAGGCGCTCGGGCCTGCCGATCAAATACTCCCAGGGCTACAATCCCCACATGCTCATGAGCTTCGCAGCGCCGCTGTCCCTGGGGCACGCGGCCCTGAGGGAAGTGATGGAGGTGCCCCTTGAGGAGAGCGTGCCCGAGGAGCGCTTCCGCCTGGCCCTGCAGGCGTGCCTGCCGGAGGACATCATCCTGCGGGATACGCGCGCGGTGGAGGACGATCACAAGAGCCCCATGGCCCTTCTGACCGCGGCCCGCTACCGCATCCGTTTCCCGGAGGACCCGGTGCCGTCCCAGGCGGAGATCGACGCGTTCCTTTCACAGGAAACGATCCCCGTGATGAAAAAGACCAAGACCAAGGAGCAGATCGTGGACATCAAGCCCATGATCCATGAGCTGGCGGTGAGGGACGATGCAGTCTACGCCACCCTGAGCCTCACGGAAGCGGCCAGCTGCAAGCCGGAACTGCTTCTGAGCG
Organism: uncultured Eubacteriales bacterium; assembly: GCA_902782865.1. GTDB lineage: Bacteria > Bacillota > Clostridia > Christensenellales > Aristaeellaceae > RUG756. The sequence goes on along the minus strand of CACZOZ010000191.1, from coordinate 429 downwards.
CTTTCTACGGCGACCGGGGCGTGCCCCGGGCCCTGGTGACCCGGCTGTGCCTGTTCGGGGAGGCGGGGGGATGCCTTGTCCCCCTGGAGATGCTGTGACGGAGCTGCTGCTGGAGAAGGGCCCGGAGAAAGTCCGGGCCGCGCTGATAAGGGACGGGGAGCTCTTCCGCTATGAGGAGGAAGCGACCGGCGCCGTGGCGGCGGAGGATATCCTGGTCGTCCGGGTGGACCGGTGCGTGCCCGCCCTGGAGGCGGCCTTCGTGAAAATGGGCCCCCTGGGCACGGGCTATCTCCCCTATCAGGAGATGCGCGGCGTGAAGGTGCCGCCCCGCAGCGGGGAAAAGCTGCTGGCGCAGGTGAAAAAAGCGCCGGTGGGATCAAAGCAGGCCTACCTGACCATGGACATCGCCCTGGCGGGCCGGGGCGCGGT
>CACZOZ010000190.1:0-20037 GCA_902782865.1 uncultured Eubacteriales bacterium | reverse complement strand
TCATATAGGCATATTATGGTATAATGATCATCGATCTGCCAAATCAGCTATTTACATTTGCCGGATGAAGAAAAACCAGTCGTGCCGCGTTATATGGTTGTCATGATCCACCCGGACAGCCGATAAGGAGGTACCTTATGGATAGGAAAAACTGTATCCCCACCGAGCAGCCCGGCAAGCGGAACGAATATACAAAGGAAACTTTAGGGGACGGTACTGTCTGACACATCTTCATGAGCAAGCTGGAAAAAGACACAGGACGGTTTTGGGCTGAATAAAGGTCTCGTGTCTGGTATGATCCCGGCAATAAAACATCGGGAGTGATCTATAATGCCCAGGACGGCCAGGAAGAAAAGCGACAGCGGGATCAAACATGTGATGCTCCGCAGATCGGTCCGAAAGCTGATATTTCAGGAAGACAGCGACTGTGCAGCGGGAATGGGGTGTGTTGAAACTTGGCGTACCGGAATGTCTTGCAGGCAAAACGTCGCAATGGGGTGACCATTACATTTTTGCTGCGAACAGATCCTGCCTGAAGCGTGCGGTTTCAAAAGAAATACTGGCCAAGCGAGGCTTGGTCAGTTGTATTGATCACTACATGAGCCAACATGCTTTGAAATTGAACCGAACCGCCGGATGCCGAACCGCATGTCTGGTGGTGTGAGAGGGAGACTAAACTCTCCCTACTCGATTTTGTCCGCCATCGCTGCGGCATATTCCCTGACGGCCGCGATCTGGGCCGTCACGGATGCCCGGCCGCTTCCGCCGGGGGAGGAGCGTCTGTTGACGCAGTTGACAAGATCGATCGCCTCATAGATGTCTTTCTCGAACAGCGGATGCACCTTTTGCCACTCGGACAGGGGCATCTCTTCCAGCGTGCAGCCCTTTTCGATGCATTTGGAGACGAAGGCGCCGATGAGGCCGTAGGCCGTCCGGAAGGGGACGCCTTTGCGGGTCAGATAGTCGGCCGCGTCCGTCGCGTTGATGAACCCCCTGCGGGCGGCTGAAAGCATCCTGTCCGGCTTGACGCGGAGCGTCGCGATCATCGCTTTGCAGATCTCAAGGCAGTCCTTCACCTGGTCTACGGCGTCGAACAGGTAGGTCTTGTCCTCCTGCATGTCCTTGTTGTAGCACAGGGGCAGCCCTTTCATCGTGGTCAGGAGCCCCATCAGGGCGCCGTACACTCGGCCGCACTTGCCCCTCACCAGCTCCGCCATATCGGGGTTCTTTTTCTGCGGCATGATGGAGGACCCGGTGGTATAGGCGTCATCCAGCTCGATGAACTGGAACTCCCAGCTGGAAAACAGCACGATCTCCTCGGCCAGACGGCTCAAATGCATCATCAGGATGCTCAGACCGCTCAATATCTCCAGGGCGTAGTCCCGGTCGCTGACGGCGTCCATGCTGTTCAGGCAGATGCTGTCAAAGCCCAGCTGCTCCGCTTCCCAGGCCCTGTCCACGGGATAGGAGGACCCGGCCAAAGCGCAGGCGCCGATGGGGGACTGGTTCATGCGCTTCGCGGCGTCAGTGAGGCGGCCGTCGTCCCGCATGAGCATCATGGCGTAGGCCAGGATGTGGTGGGCGAAGGTCACGGGCTGCGCCCGCTGCAGGTGGGTATACCCCGGCATCACCGTGTCGATATTGCCGTCCGCCTGCTTCAGGATGGCTTCCAGCAGGGCTTTGATGCCGCCGCGCAGGCTTTTGACCGCGTTGCGCATGGTCATCCGCAGGTCCAGGGCGACCTGGTCATTGCGGGACCGGGCGGTGTGGAGCCGTTTGCCCGCGTCGCCGATCCGTTTGGTCAGCTCGGCCTCCACGAACATGTGCACGTCTTCCGCGGTCTCATCCACGGGCATGCCGTCATCGATGTCCTTCAGGATGCTCTCAAGGCCCTTCAGGATCAGGGCGCAGTCCTCCCCGGAGATGATGCCCTGGCGGGCGAGCATCCGGGCGTGCGCCATGCTGCCCTCAATATCCTCGTGGATCATGCGCTGATCCACGGCGATGGAGGAATTGAATTTATCCGCGATCAGGTCCGTCTCGCCGGCGTTCCTGCCGGCCCACAGCTTTGCCATCACTGACCCTGCTTTCCCAGCATGGACTGCACCTGGATGGGCAGCCCAAACAGCTTGATGAATCCTTCCGCGTCCTTCTGGTTGTAATTGCTCTCGCCGAAGGTGGCGATCTCCTCACTGTACAGGCTGTAGGGGCTCTTCAGGGAGGCGGGCAGGATATTGCCCTTGTACAGCATCATTTTGACGGAACCGGTCACGTGCTCCTGGGTCTTGTCGACGAAAGCGGTGAGCGCTTCCCTCAGGGGCGTGAACCACTGGCCGTTGTACACAAGCTCGCCGAAGGTGACCGCGAGCCGCTGCTTTTCATGGGCCGTCGCCTTGTCCAGACAGATGGACTCCAGCAGCTCGTGGGCTTTGTACAGGATGGTGCCGCCGGGGGTCTCGTACACGCCGCGGCTCTTCATGCCCACCAGCCGGTTCTCCACCAGGTCCAGGATGCCGATGCCGTTTTTGCCGCCGATCTCGTTCAGCTTCAGGATGATCTCAAAGGGGGAGAGGCTCTCGCCGTCCAGGCTCACCGGGACGCCTTTTTCGAACCCGAGAGTGATGAAGGCCGGCTCGTCGGGGGCGTCCATGGGGGACACGCCCATCTCCAGGAAGCCCTTTTTGCCGTACTGCGGCATGTTGGCCGGATCTTCCAGATCCAGGCCCTCATGGCTCAGGTGCCACAGGTTCTTGTCCTTGGAGTAGTTGGTCTCCCGGCTGATCTTCAGCGGGATCTGCCGCGCCTCGGCGTAGTCGATCTCCTCGTCCCGGGACTGGATGCTCCACTCCCGCCAGGGGGCGATGATCTTCATGTCCGGGGCGAAATGCCTGATGGCCAGCTCAAAGCGCACCTGGTCGTTGCCCTTTCCGGTGCAGCCGTGCACGATGGCGTCGGCGTTCTTTTCCCGGGCGATCTTCACCAGACCCTTGGCGATACAGGGACGGGCGGTGCTGGTGCCCAGCAGATACCCCTCGTAGGCGGCGCCCGCCTGCATGGTGGGGATGATGTAGTCGTTGACGTATTCCTCACGGAGGTCCATTTCGATGTATTCACAGGCACCGGTCTTCAGCGCCTTTTCCTTCAGCCCGTCCAGTTCGCCCGTCTGGCCCACATTGCCGCAGACGGCGATCACTTCGCAGTTGTAGTTCTCCTTCAGCCAGGGAATGATGATGGACGTGTCCAGCCCGCCCGAGTAGCTCAGTACCGCTTTTTTGATCTCCTGCTTGTCCATAAAGCCCTCCAACAGTTAAAATACGCAAAGCGTGTGTATATTATGCATCGAATGACCGGTAAAGTCAAGGGTATAATACAATTTTATGCAGATATACTGAAAGTTTATTCAAGATCGCCGCTGAGCAGCATCAACGCCGCGAGAGCGGCGAAGCCCGCTGTCTCGGTCCTAAAGATCCGTTTCCCCAAACTGACGGGCACGGCGCCCCGGCCCGTGAGGGCGTGCGCCTCCGCTTCGTCTATGCCGCCCTCGGGGCCGATGATCAGCGCCGCGGTGCGCGGCGGGACCGCCAGGGTGTTCCACCAGGCCCTCAGGCCCTCCTGTCCCTGCCGGGCGCTCTCCTCCCAGGGCATGAGCACGGCGTCGAAGCAATCGACGGGGATGGCCTCGGGGGTCACCGGCGTCCGGATCCCGGGGACTACGCAGCGCCCGGATTGCTTGGCCGCTTCCAGGGCGATCTTCTGGAGCCGGGCGGTCTTTTTTGCGGCGCTCTTTTCATCCCACTGGGACACACAGCGCCTGAACAGCACCGGCACGACGGAATAAACGCCGCACTGGGTCGCGGCCTGGACGATGGTCTCCATCTTGTCCCCCTTGGGGATCCCCTGGAACAGGGTCACCTGAAGGCAGGGCTCGGGATCGGGCAGAAGATCCGAAAGGATGTAACGGTTGGCGGGGTCGAACTTCGCGGCATACTTCTTTCCGTCGGCCGCCAGGGTGATGCTCTCACCTGGCTTGAGCCGTAGGGACTTTTCCGCATGGTACAGGTCTTCCTCCGTCAGGTACGCGATGCCGTTTTCCGTCTGCGCGAAAAAGTGGCTCATGATATCCCCCCTTCGTCATTGGATCCTTTCAGGGCTTCGAGGGTGCTCTCCAGCGCGAACTGGCTGGTGTAGAGCTGATAGTACTTCCCTTTCAGACGCATCAGCTCTTCATGACGTCCCTGCTCCAGGATGCGCCCGTCATCGATGTACAGGATCTGGTCGGCGTTGCGGATGGTGGACAGGCGGTGGGCGATGATGAAGGCGGTGCGGCCGCTGAGCACGTGGGTGATGGCTTCCTGGATGATGCGTTCGGTATCCGTATCCACCGATGAGGTGGCCTCATCCAGCACGAATATCACCGGGTCAGACAGGATCGCCCTGGCGAAGGAGATCAGCTGCTTTTCGCCCGTGGACAAAAGGGCGCCGCCTTCGCCCACCGGGGTATCATAGCCTTTTTCCTTGTTCATGATCAGGTCGTGGGCGTTGACCATTTTCGCGGCGCTTATGATCTCGCTGTCCGTCGCGTCCAGACGGCCGTAGCGGATATTGTCGGCGATGGTGCCCGAGAACAGCCGGGGCTCCTGCAGCACGTACCCCAGATGGCTCTGCAGCCACAGCTGGGAACGCTCCCGGTAATCCACCCCGTCGATGAGGATGCGGCCCTTCACCGGCTCATAGAACCGGCAGGCCAGATTGACCACCGTGGATTTGCCGGCGCCCGTGGGGCCCACCAGCGCGACCGTCTGGCCGGGCTGCACGTCCAGGGAGAAGTCCCGGAGCACGTCACTGCCCTGCCCGTAATGGAAGGAGACCTTTTCGAAGGTGATCCTTCCTTTCATCTCGGGCCAGTTCTCCCTGTGGGGATCCAGGGCGTCGCCGTATTTTGCGAGGATCTCGGGACTGTCCGCGATCTCCGGTTCCGTTTCCAGCAGCTCGACCACCCGTTCCGCCGCCGCCTGGGCGGACAGGATATCGGAAAAAGTGATGGCCAGGCCCCGGATCGGGTCGAAAAACTGGAGCGTGTAGCTGATGAACACCTGCATCGTGCCCACGGTCATGATCCCGGCGTACACCTTGAGGCCCGCGGCCCACAGGGCATAGGAAGTCGCCGCGGAGCTCAGGGTGATGACCAGGGGCAGGAACAGCCCGCTCAGGGTCGCGGACCGCATGCTCAGGGCGTGCATCCTGCCGGTCAGGGCGCCGAAGGCGCGCACGTTCTCTTCCTCCCGGGGAAGGGTCTTGCTGGTGGCGGCTCCCAGGATCCCCTCGTTGAACGCCGCCGTGATCCGGGAATTGGTCTTGCGCACCTTGCGCTGGGCCTTCAGGATCTTTCTCTGGAACACCCAGGAGAGCACGGCCAGCACGGGGATCACCAGCAGCACCCGGCCCGTCAGTTCCCGGCTCAGGCTGAGCATGGACACGCCGGCCAGGACGATGTAGGTGATCGAATACCCGATGTCGCACAGGGCCCAGCCGATGGTCTCGCCGAGCCTGGCGCAGTCGCTGGTGAGCCTTGACAGGATGGTGCCCGCGGGGGTTTTGTCATAATAGGAGAAGGGCAGGGCCTGCAGGTGCCTGTAGCTCATGTCCCGTATCGTGTAGCAGATGCCGTACTCGGCGTGGATGGCGAAATACTGGAACGCGTAGCACAGCGCTGTCTGCAGGATCATCAGCACGATATACACCGCGATGACTCTCCCCAGGCCCGAAGTGGTCCCGGGCGTGATATGCTCGTCGATCACGTGGCGGGTGACCAGGGGCCAGATGACGTCGATGGCGGATACCAGGGCCATGGTGATAAAGAGCAGGGCCAGGTCCTTCCAGTAGGGCCTTGAGTATCCGAGCAGCTTGCGCCACAGGCGCACGTTCAGCCTGAGCGGAGCTTCCTTATTATTCTCGTTATGATCGGCCGTGGAACTCATTTTTATCCTTTCATGGTCAGGCCTGGGTGATATTGGCCTGGATGTCGTAGATCCGCCGGTACAGTCCGTCGTTCCGGATCAGCTCCTCGTGGGTCCCCAGCTGGGATACCTGCCCGTTCTCGATGACCAGGATCAGGTCCGCTTCCATCAGGGTGCTGATCCTGTGGCTGATGATCAGGGTGGTGGTGCCGTCGCGGTGCTTTTTCAGCGCCTTCCTGACGGCGATATCCGTTCTGGCGTCCACGGCGGACAGGGAATCGTCGAAGATCAGGATGTGATCGTCCTTGAGCAGGGTGCGGGCGATGGCCATCCGCTGTTTCTGGCCGCCCGACAGGGTGACGCCCCGCTCGCCCACCAGGGTATCAAGGCCGTTTTCGCTGTTCAGGATGAATTCCTCGGCCTGGGCGTCCCGCGCCGCTTCCAGCGCTTCCTGCGTGCCGATGCCCGGCACGGCCGCCTTGAGGTTGTCCTCCAGGCTCATGGAATACAGGAACGGCTCCTGGAGGATCAGGCCCACGTGACGGCGGAGATAGTCCTTCCGGATATGCTTGAGGGGCACGCCGGAGATCGTGATCTCCCCCTGATCGTAGTCATAGAGCCGCTGGAGCAGCAGGGCCAGGGTGCTTTTCCCGCTGCCGGTGGGCCCCAGGATCCCGACGGTCGCGCCGCCGGGAAGGGTCACGGTGAAGTCTTTGAGCACGGGTTTGTTCCCGTCGTAGCCGAAGGTCACGTGGTCGAACACGATATCGCCCCTCAGATCCGGCGTTTCTCCGGGCTCATCCTCCTCGGGCGGCGTGTCCAGGATCTCTTTCATACGCTTGAGGGCCACGGAAGCCTTGCCGCCGTCCGCCAGGATACGGCCCAGCTGGCGGATGGGCCAGAGCATCCGGCTCACATAGGTGGTGAACACGATGGCCGTGCCCACGGTGATCTCGCCCCGCGCGGCATAGACGGCGCACATCACCAGGGTGATCAGGCACTGGGCGCTGGACAGCATGTCGGTGACGGCCCAGTACATGGCCATGAGCTTCCCGGTGGACATGGACTTGTCGCGGAAAGCGGCGGAGGCTTTCCTGAACCTTTCCTCCTCGAACATCTGCCTGCCGAAGGACCGGACCACCCGCACGCCGGTGATCCCCTCCTGGAGCACGGCGCTCATGGCGCCTTCGGCCTGATCCGTTTCCTCAAAGCGGGCGATGACCCACTTCATGAACAGCCAGGCGAACAGGAACAGCCCGGGGACCAGGGCCAGGGAATACAGCGTGAGCGGGATGTGGGCCGAGACCAGGTAGCTGACGGCGATGACGATCGTGACCAGGGATGAGATGACGCTCATCAGCTGCACCGCGAGGAAGCGCCTCACAGTGTCCACATCGGAGGTGCAGCGCTGTATCAGATCGCCTGTCTGGGCCTTGACGTGATAGGCGTAGGGGAGGCGCTGCAGCCGGTCGTAGAGCCTGAACCGCAGGTCCCTGGCCGTGCCTTCGCCCATGGAGGCCTGCAGCCGCGCCTTCAGGAAACTGAAAGTGCCGCTGATCACGCTGACCAGGACGGTCGCCAGCGCCAGGACGGCCACCTCGTTGGGCACCTTTCCGCCGCTCAGGGTCTCGTAGGCGCGCGTGACGGCAAACGGCAGCCGGCTGGGCTGCCCCCTGAAAACGTGATCCACCATTTCCGCCAGCAGCAGCGGGCTGAGCATGTCCGCCAGCGCCGATATGAGCGCGCTGAGAGAAGCGCCGATGAACAGGCCCTTGTTTTTCTTTATCAGTCCGGCCGTGAGGCCGTTTTTTCGATCGCGGGACGGCATTTTTCCTCCAAATAAAAAACCCGGCGGCCGCCGGGTGTGAAAACGCGCAGAAATACGCTGTGTCTACAGGCCGCGGCAAACAGTAATACCATGATAACGCTCAAAGATCATCCCTGCCGCCTCCTTAAAACGAAATAACATGGAAAAGGATACCATAACGAGTGGGCGGTGTCAAGCGCCCGCGCGCTTAAATACCGTTCCCGCGGGGGAGGGGAACGCGCCGGAAATATTACAATTTGTCAACAATTTCTTTGGCTCGTTGCAATTGTGTATTTCATTTGATAAAATACACAAGATATTGTATCTGTGAGGTTTTTTCAATGAGCTGGCTATGGATCTTCCTGTGTGTGATGCTTTTTATTTCGGGCCTGGCGATACTTTTGTGGCAGCGGGTGGAGAATGCCCATCAGCTGGTGGCGATGCGCAAGCTGCGGGGCAGTGATCTTTACGCGGCGCTGTATCCGGTGCTCGAGTCGGCGCTGGAAAAGGGGATCGACGAGATCCGCATCGAGAAAGACAGTGTGACCTTCATGGGGATCGTGCCGCCCGGGATGTCGGGCCTGTTCGATTTCGCATCGGAGGGTTACCGCTGCCTGGATTCCTACCGGCTCAAGACCCTGACACAGCTGATCGCTCTGGACGCGCAGGATCTGCAGTCGGAAAAGTATTTCGCGCTGCACAGGTATAAAGTCATGCGCCCCAACGGCGAGATCGACAAGGCTTACGTTTATTCCGCCCGGGCGGGATACCGCCAGATGGTCAGGCGGCGCATGGGTCAGACCGAATCGGAAAGGGTGTATTGATGCCGTCAGAACAGATCCTCCATTTAAAAGGGATAACCAAACAGTACCGTACCGGCTCCATGGTGGTTGATGCGCTTCGCGGGGTGGACCTGAGCTTCAACACCAGGGAGTTCGTTTCTGTATTGGGGCCTTCAGGCTGCGGCAAGACCACGCTCCTGAATATCATCGGCGGGCTGGACCGGTATACCGATGGTGTCATGACCATCTCCGGCCGGGATACACACGCCTATACGGACCGGGAATGGGACGATTACCGCAATCACCGCATCGGCTTCGTGTTCCAGAATTACAACCTGATCCCGCATCAGTCGGTGCTGAGCAATGTGGAGCTGGCGATGACCCTGAGCGGCATCGGCACCGATGAAAGAAAGCGCCGTGCCGGAGAAGCGCTCCGGAGCGTGGGCCTCGGGGACCAGGCCGGCAAAAAGCCCAATGAGCTCAGCGGCGGGCAGATGCAGCGCGTGGCCATCGCCAGGGCGCTGGTCAACGATCCGGACATCATCCTGGCCGACGAGCCCACCGGCGCCCTGGACAGCGAGACCAGCGTGCAGGTGATGGAGCTCCTCCGTAAGATCTCGGAAACGAAGCTCGTGATCATGGTCACCCACAATCCCGAGCTCGCCGAAAAGTATTCCACCCGGATCATCCGTCTGCTGGACGGGAAGGTGGTGGAGGATACCCGTAGAGACGACAGTGCTGCGGCGGAGGGCCGGGCGCCGGAGGGGAAAGGGAAGCTCGCCCGCATGCGCTTTGGTACGGCGGTCTCCCTGTCCTTCAACAATCTGCTGACCAAGAAAGGCCGCACCTTCCTGACGGCCTTCGCCGGTTCCATCGGGATCATCGGGATCGCGCTGATCCTGTCCATCTCCACGGGCGTCCGGGAGTATATCGACCGCGTCCAGCGGGATACCCTGTCCACCTATCCCCTCCAGATCGAGGACAGCGCCATGGACATGACCGCCATGATGCTCTCCTCCGCCGCCCAGCGGGAGGATATCGCGGTGACTGTGCCCGACGGCGTGATCCGTTCCGGCGACATGATGAGCAGGATGCTCAACACCTTCAACGCCGCGGTGAGCAGGAACAACCTGGCCGCCTTCAGGAAGTACCTGGAGAGCGAAAAGGAGATCCGGGACCTGGTCACGGATATCCGCTACGGTTACGGGACGGACCTGATGATCTACCGCCGGGAGAACGGCGAGGCCATCCAGGTCAACCCCAGCCGAGTGCTGGAGCTCAGCGGCCTGATGGGGACCCAGGGAGGATCGGCCATGACGATGATGTCCTCCTCGGCCTTTTCCCAGGCCGCGTTCAGCCGGCTCAACGTGTTCTCGCCGCTGCTGGAGAACGACGACCTGCTCAGGGACCAGTATGAGCTCCTGGCGGGGCACTGGCCGAAAAGCGACGATGAACTGGTGCTCTTCGTCACCAGGAACCGTCTGGTCAGCGATTATACCCTGTACGCTCTGGGCCTCAGGCCCCAGAGCGAGATCGCGGAGCTGACGGAAAAGAGCGTCGCCGGCGAGACCATCACGGTGGAGCCGATGGAGATGACCTATGACCAGCTGCTCTCTCTCCGGTTCACGCTCCTGCTGCCGTCGGATCTGTTCAGGGATAACGGGGACGGCACCTTCACCGACATGACCGGTGATCCCGCCTATCTGGAAGAGGCCCTGTCCCGGGGACGGGAGCTCAAAGTGACGGGCATCCTCTGCCCCAGGGAGGACGCGGTGGCTACCCAGCTCACCAGCGGCATCGGATATCTGCCCTCGCTGCAGCGGTGGGCGATCGAAAGCGTCGATTCTAGCCCCGTGGTCACCGCCCAGACGGCCGACCCGGAAACGGATGTGCTCACGGGCCTCAGGTTCGGCGGCGGGAACGTGCTGCCTTTTTCCCTGGACGATATCGACTTCGACTCCCTTCCGCCCATGTATCAGGCTTATCTGAAGGGCAAGACGGAAGCGGAGATCCTGGCGCTGATCGAGCAGTACGCGCCCCAGATGCTGGAGATGACCAGCCGGACCACCTATGAGGAAAACCTCAAGGCCTTCGGGGTCGCGGATCCGGATGTGCCCGTATCCATCGAGATCTACGCCAGGGATTTCGAGAGCAAGGAAAGGATCACGGAGCTGATCGAAGCCTACAACGCTTCCTGCCCCGAACAGGATGTGATCCGGTATACGGACTATGTGGGCCTTATCATGTCGTCGGTGACCACCATCGTGGACGCCATCAGTTACGTCCTCATCGCCTTTGTGGCCATATCCCTGGTGGTCTCCTCCATCATGATCGGCGTCGTCACCTATATCTCCGTTCTGGAGAGGACCAAGGAGATCGGCATCCTTCGGGCTTTGGGAGCGTCCAAGGGGGATATCGCCCGCGTTTTCAACGCCGAGACACTGCTGATCGGTTTCGGCGCCGGTGTCCTGGGCATCCTGGTGACGCTCCTTCTGGACCGGGTGATCAATATCATCCTCCGGCAGCTGACCGGCATCACCGCCATCGCGCATCTGCCGTGGGCAAGCGCTCTGATCCTGGTGGGCATCTCCATGTTCCTGACCTTCATCGCCGGCCTGATCCCGGCGCGCCTCGCCTCCGTCAGGGACCCGGTGGTCGCCCTGAGGACGGAGTGAGGGCCGCCGCTCCGCCGCGCTCAAAGCCTAATTGTGAATTAAATATGCTTGTTGTAAAAAATGGATTTTCGAATTGTTAAATTTTTTTAACAATTATTTGCGCGGTTTTTTCCTTTGATCTGTCAAGTTTCCTCCACTTTGACGTCAAATATGGCCTCAAATATCAGCCTGCCCGCCACAAAACCGCAAAATAACGCCGGGCAGGCCCGAGACGGCCGTTTTTTCTTCCGTGATATCGTGTGCGAAACTCCGCGGTTTATGCTATAATGCCCATGCGGCTCCCTGGCGGGCTGGCAACTGAAAGGGGACCCCTGATGCTCTGTCTGGCTTCATCTTCACCCAGAAGGGTGGAATTGCTATCATATACACCCTGGGAGTTCACTACGGACCCGCAGGATGTAGAAGAGACCGCCGCGGGAACGCCCGGGGAGGCCGTCTGCCGCAATGCCCTGATGAAGGCGCGGTCCGCCGCCCCCAAACACCCCGGCGATATCATCATCGGTGCCGATACCCTCGTCTATCTTCCGGCCCGGCAGCTCAAGCTGGGCAAGCCCCGGGATGGGAAAGACGCTGCTGACATGCTCCGGTCCCTTTCCGGCAGGGATCATGAGGTCCTGACAGGCATCTGCGTGATCGGGCCCGATGGTGAGGAACAGGTCCGATGCGACACCGCCAGGATATGGTTCATGGATATGACGGACGCGATGATCGATGCCTACGTCGCCACGGGAGAGCCGCTGGACAAGGCCGGCGCTTACGCGATACAGGGCCGGGGCGGTCAGTTCGTCAGCCGGATCGAAGGCAGCTATACCTGCGTGATCGGGCTGTCCATGCCTCTTCTTTACGAAATGCTGCGCCCCTATGAGGACGCACTGAAGCCGCCCCGCTGATCGAGTTATAATGATAAGGTTGGTTATGACATATGGCAATCGTCGCACCGGATATCGGGATTGATCTGGGCACCAGCAATACACAGGTCTACGTACGCAAAAAGGGCGTCCTGGTGGATGAGCCCTCTGTTATCGTCATGGAGCGCGGCGGCCGCCATACTGTGCGGGCGATCGGTGAGGAAGCCCTGACGGTCATGGGCAGGACCTCCGAGGACCTGATCGCCGTGAGGCCCATGAGCGAAGGCATGGTCCGTGACTTCGAGCTGACGCAGTATATGCTGCAGTATTTCGTGCGCAAGGCGATCGGCTCTTCGCGCCTGATCAAGCCCAAAGCCGTGGTGACGGTGCCCTGCAGGGTCACGCCCATCGAGCGCCGGGCCGTGCGCCAGGCCGCTTTGGGCGCGGGCGTCAGGCCGGGGCAGCTGTACCTGGTTGAAAAGCCCTTCGCGGCGGCCATGGGATGCGGCCTGCCGGTCTTTGAGCCGGTGGGGTCCATGGTCGTGGATATCGGCGGCGGCACCACGGAGGTCGCCGTGATCTCCCTGGGAGGCGTGGTGATCTCCAGGGCCATCAGGATCGGCGGCATCAAAATGGACGAAGCTGTCGCGGGCTGTATCAAAAAGGAATTCAACATCCTGATCGGCGACCGGACCAGCGAGGATATCAAGCTCAATCTGGGCAGCGCTTTCCCGACGGGCGATATCCGGGAATTCCCCGTCAGGGGACGGGACCTGGTGACCAACCTGCCTCAGAACGCGTCGGTCCGTTCCGATATGATCTACGAAGCCCTGAAAGCGCCCTGCCAGGCGATCCTGGCGGCGATCCGGTTCGTCCTGGAGCGCACACCGCCGGAACTGGCCGGGGATATCATCAAAAACGGCATCTATCTGACCGGAGGCGGCGCGAACCTGTTCGGCCTGGATCAGTTCATCGCCTCCAATGTGGACATCCCCGTCCGTCTGGCCAAGGAAGCCTCCGCCTGCGCGGTCATGGGCATCGGGCAGATGGTGGAGAATTTCGACATGCTGCAGAGGATCGGCAGGGCGAGCTTCCTGCACGAGGGCGAGGAGGAGTAGTCACAGGGATCTGAAGGTGACGTGAGGAGTTTCATGGCGAAGGACATCGACGAATCCCTTTACAGGCGCCCGGAAGAAAAGCCCCGGGAGGAGGAGAAAAAAGAGCCTCTCCCGAAGGACGCCGGTAAGGATGAAAAAAATAAAAAAGAGCCGCAGTTTCCCGAGCGGGATCAGCGGGAAGAGGACTGGTCCGTGCCCGAAGCTCCGCCGCCCGAGGGGGCCGCGGAGGACGATGGGGCACCGGCGCCCGAAAAACCGACCCGCACAGCCGGGTCAGGCAGCATGTACGCTTCCGATGACGGTCACGGCAGGACCTTCAAGCGGATCATGACGTATGTGCTGATCGCGGTGCTGTTCATCGTCGTCGCCGTCATGACGCTCAGCAATTTCGTGGATCATCCCGCGCTCCAGGTGCCCAAAAGGGTCGTTTCCACGATCATCGCCCCGGTCCAGAAGGTGTTTTCATCCCTGACGGGTTCCGTGACCAGCTATTTCAGGACCCTCAAGGTCAGGGGCAATATCGAGTACGAGTATGAGCAGCTCCTGGGGCAGATCGACGATCTGGCGAGCCGGGCCGCGATGGCGGATGAATACCGCCGCCAGGTGGAGGAGCTCTATGACCTGATGGGGGAGACCCAGCGGAACACCCAGATGGACCCGGTGATCGCTTCGGTGATCGCCCACGACAACAGCAACTATTTTTCCGTCCTGACGGTGGATGTGGGAGCCCGGTCCGGCATCCGGGAGAACATGGCCGTGGTGTTTTCCGGCGGCCTGGTGGGCTATACCTATGACGTGACGGACAACGCCTGCAAAGTGCTCTGCGTGATCGACGGGAACGCCACTGTCGCCGCCATGGTCCAGAGCACGCGGGACCAGGGATCCATCAAGGGGACGCTGAGCATCGACGGCAGTGCCATGTGCCGGATGTACTATCTGCCGGAGAACAGCCTGCCGCGCCCCGGGGATCTGGTGGTCACCTCCGGTGTGGGCGCGGAGTTCCCCAAGGGCATCCCCATCGGCTACGTGCGGGAGAGCACCCGCGGCATGGACGAGAACAAGTCCTTCGTGGTGGTGGAGCCCATCGTGGACTTTCAGCACCTGGAATACGTGGTCATCTACCGGTACCGTCCGGCCTATGCCGAAGCGGTGCAGCAGAGAGCGGGATCGAACGTCATCACGGCGGCTCCCCTGATCACGGCAAGGCCCCAGCCCACATTCCAGCTCACGGACGATGCCGTGACACCGACTCCCATTCCGGGGGAGGAGACCGTCCCGCCCGAGGACATCGGGCCCGATGGCGAGACCCCGATCCCCGACGAGACCCCGATCCCCGGCGAGACCCCCATTCCGGACGATACCGCGGGCCCCGACGGGAACGATGAACCGGACGGAGACGGCACGCCTGTGCCGTCCGAGCCGCCGGAGAACCTGACATACCAGACACCGGTCACCGTCGTGGGCACCCCGACACCGAGCCCCACCCCGGAACCGACGCCCACCCCGACACCGGCGCCGACCTTCGATCCCAACGATCTGACCATCGAGGACGACTGATCCTGAGCGGAGGCATTATTGAAGCGGATCTCATCCATCAGAAAATTCATCGTGGTGATCCCGGGCGCTGTGATCATGTATCTGATACAGACCTGCGTGATGACCTATCTGCCCGTGGGCGGCGTCATCGGTTCCGTTTTGATCGCCTATCTGGGCGTGGTCATCGTATCCTGCGGGCGCAAGGGCGCGTTCTGCGCGTCCGCGATGCTGGGCATCCTGTGCGAGACGATGCTTTCCACCGTCAGGGGCATGTATATCATCGCCTATCCGGTGCTGACGATGCTTTACGCCCAGGCCTTCGCGGACAAAACAGAGCGGCAGATCGAGCGCCAGGTGATCCTGCATCCGGATAAGCGGCATGTGCAGATGCACCCGCTGATCCGGATCCTGCTTTCTGTTCTGCTTTTGTCCCTGTCGTTCCAGGTGATCTTCCTGGCGTACGGCTATCTGAACGGGGTCGAGCTGACCTTCGGTCATATCGGCCGGGCGATACTGCAGACTGTGTACACCATCGTGCTGACCGTGCCGGTCGCCCTCATCGTACGGGCGGTCCTGGGCATGTACAAGCGCGTTCCCATGCCTGAAGGAGGCCTGTCATGAAAGCACTGAAGGAATGGCTCTCAAAGCATAAAGAAGCAGCCCGCTTCGGCTTTTTCGCTTTCGCCATCCTCGTCGCGTTCGGGCTGATGATCTTCAAATCCTACGATCTGCAGATCGTGAACGGCGAGACCTATGCCGAGAGCGCCAATTCTTCCGGTATCAAATCCATCCCGGTCAAGGGCATGCGCGGCATGATCGTGGATACCAACTCGGTGATCCTGGCCAAGTCGGAGACCTGCTACAACCTGACTTTCCAGAGGACCAGCAGTGAGAGCTCCGCCGCCGCTTACGGGGAGTTCACCCGCTCGATCATCGCCACGCTGGATATCCTGAAGGACTATGACTGCGAATTATCCGTGACGCCGCCGCTCTACCACGATCCGGAGACCGGGCTGTGGGAGTTTTCCTTCGGCTCCGGCGTGAGCGACAGCGTGCTCGAACTGCGCCGTAACCAGTGGCGCAGCAATCATTACCTGACCAATTCCCGCTATGACGATCCCGAAGCGTGCTTCGTCAGGCTCTGCCAGCGCTACCGACTGGCCGATTCCGGCTCCACCAAGGCGATCGCCGTGGTGGATGAGGAGACCGCGCTCAAGGTCATCGCCGTCTACAGCGAGATGCAGATGAACCTCTTCAACTCCGTGCCTGTGGTCATATCCCGGGACCTGCCCTATGACGCGGTCGCCAGGATCGAGAGCAACAGCCTCACATTAAGGGGCATGGGCATCGCTGTGGGGGAGCGGCGGGTGTATCCCCAGGGCTCCCTGGCCTCGAATGTCATCGGTTACGTGGGCGCCATCCAGAACGCGACAAGGTACTATGACGAACTGCAGCCCCAGGGCTACAGCATGAACGATCAGATGGGGCTTGACGGCGTGGAGAGCACGATGGAGTCCTGGCTGACGCCCAACATCAAAGAGCGGCAGGGGTACCGCCTGGTGGAGAAGAACTCCAGCGGCGCCATCACCCGGGTGCTGGAATACCAGAAGCCCCAGGACGGCAACACCGTCAAGCTCACGCTGGACGTCAACATGCAGCGCGTGGCGGAAAAGGCCATCGCCGAAAACGTGGACGAGATCCGCACCCTGCAGGAAGACACCATGCAGAGCGATAAATGGCTGGAGACGAACCGGAAAAAGATCGAGGACCGTGACTGGATCGAGTATCCCATCCAGCTGGCGTCCATGGGCTGCCTCCTGGTGATGGATGTGGACAGCGGCGACCTTCTGGCCTGCGCCCAGTATCCCACCTATGACCTGAACGCCATGATCCAGGGCGGCGAGCTGGCGCAGCAGATCGTCAAGGATGAGCGCAACGTGCTGATGAACTACGCCGTCCAGTCCCGGGCGGAGCCGGGATCCATTTTCAAGATGGTCACCGGGCTCGCGGCGCTGACCAATTATCAGTCCACCGGTTTCACGGTGGAGACCCGGATATCCGACGAAGGCAAGTTCAAGGTGTACACCAACAACGAGAACGAAGCGCCTACCTGCTGGACCAATTATCCCGCCAGCCACAGCAATCAGACCATCGTGGAGGGGCTCTCCAACTCGTGCAACTTTTTCTTCTACACCCTGGCCAGCTATCTGTACGGCGATAACGGCGACGCGAAAAACGAGCAGCAGCTGCTCTACAAGTACGCGGTCAAGATGGGTCTCACCAGCAAGACCGGTATCCAGCTCACCGGCGAGCTGCGTTCTGTCGTGGGGAACCAGCAGAACCTGTATGACACCACGGTGGCCCTCCGGGAGCAGATGACCGATACGCCCATCATCGTGGCCAACTCCATCAAGCGCCACCTGATCAATTTCGGTGCCGGCTACGGCATCGAGTATGACGACGCCCGCCTGGACAGGGCCATCAAGCAGCTGATGGACATGGCCATCGAGACGCCTTCCGACAAGTGGGTGTCCAACGCCCGCCCCATCCTGATGAGCGAGCTCAACATGACGCGGGACATGGTCATGAAGGCGGCCCTGATGAGCGACCTGTGGATCTACCTCAACACGATCAAATGGGGCGGCAGCCAGGAGATCCAGATGGGTATCGGGCAGTCCATCACCCTTCTGACTCCCGTGGCCGTGGTCAGGTATCTGGGCGCTCTGGCGGACGGCAACGTATGGAACCTGAACATCGTGGATTCCATCATCTCTCCCGACGGCGAGATCCTCTCGTCCACGGAACCGAAACTCTTCAACCACCTGACTGACGCGGAGCCGTATCTGTACTATATCCAGAAAGGCATGGAAGGCGTGGTCGACGACGGCGGTACCGCCGTCAAGTATTTCCGCGGATGGAAGTATACCGCCTCCGAGGTCATCATGGGAAAGACCGGGACCAGTCAGGTCACCATCGGCGGCATCAAGCTGGACCTGGAGAACAACGCCTGGTTCATCTGCCTTGCGCCCCAGGATGATCCCAAGATCGCCGTGGTCTCCTTCGTGCGCAACGGCTACGCCGGGGCTCACGCTACCCAGGCGGCACGCGACTTCGTGGGCTGGTATCTGGACGAACTGAACAAGACCGACGATACGATCGTGCTGCCGGGCGGCAACCAGCTGGCACCGTAAAGGAAGGATCGGGATGGGCAAGAGCGTTTTGATCACATCCGGGAAAGGCGGGGTCGGCAAAAGCACCCTGGCGGTATCCCTGGCGGCGGCGTTTTCGTCCCGCGGGCTGAGCACGGTCCTGATCGACGGGGATATCGGGCTGCGGTGCGCCGATCTTCTTCTGGGCGTCCAGGACCGGGTGGTCATGGATATGGAGGATGTGCTGGAGGAAAGATGCCCCCTGGCGGACGCCCTTTTTGAGGTGCAGGGCTTCGGGGACGGCAGGCTGTGTCTGCTGCCCGCGTCCCAGGCCTTAAGGGCGGCCCAGGTGAGGCATAAGGATATGATCCGGCTGACGGACCGGCTCCGGAAGACCTTCGATGTGGTGCTCCTGGACGGGCCCGCCGGGATCGGCCGGAATTTCAAACTGCTGCTGGGGTGTGCCGACACCGCCATCGTGGTATCCACGTTGGATGCCGTCGCCCTGAGGGACGCGGAAAAGACTGCCTCCGTGCTGGATGCCGACGGCCTCGGGCATCCTTATCTGGTGCTCAACCGGGTGAGGGCGGAGTATGTCCGCTCCGGTCTCGCTCAGGAACCGCAGGCCATCGCGGACAGGCTGGATATGCCTCTTCTGGGGATCATCCCCGATTCCGACAGGATCTATCCCGGGCTCCTGAAGGGCCTGCATCCCTATCAGTGCGGCGATCGGGCGCTCACGGGCGCTTTTGACCGGACGGCCGCCAGGTTCCTGGGGGAAGATGTGCCGTTCCCCAAAATGAGCTTCAGCCCCGTTTATCGTTTTTTCCATCGATCCTGGGGGGAAGGAGGTAATAGCGTATGATGATGACTTCCGAGACCAGGAAAAGGAACATCGGTCATTTTGACTGGCAGCTCCTGGCTGTGGTCTATCTGATGTCGATCTTCGGCATATTCTGCATTTCCAGCGCCACCTACGATCCGGACATGGAAGCGAACGTGTCGCTGCTGAACCGGATCCTCAACTCGCGCTCGTCCATGTGGCAGAGCATCTTCGTTCTCGTGTCGCCCATCGTGCTGGTGGTGGTCATCTCCATCCCTCTGGACCTGTACCGCAACCGGCTGGGGCGGCTCATCTACCTGGGCGTGCTGGGGCTCCTTATCATCACCCTGGTCACGGCCACCCTGGTCAACGGCATCAAGGCATGGCTGAACACCGGTTTCGGCCGGGCCATCCAGCCCGCCGAGTTTTCAAAGATCGCCGTGCTCCTGGCCCTGGCCCGGGTATTGTCGCGATCGGAAAAGCCGCTCAATAATTTCAAGGATTTCATGCGCGCGATGCTCGTCATCGGCCTTCCCTCGTTGATCGTGCTGGCGCAGAGCGAGACCGGATCGGTCATCGTCATCGTGGTCATGAGCGTGTGCATGCTCTATTTCGGCGGGGTGGATATCCGCCTGGTGCTGGGCCTCGTGCTTTTCGGCATGACCGGTATCGGGCTCATCATCGCATACGCCCTTCTGAGCGGCTCTACGGACTACCGTATCCTCAGGCTGGTGGCTTTCACCAATCCCAGGCTGTATTCCGAAAGCGGCGGCTATCAGCTGCTCAACTCACAAAAAGCCATCGGCTCCGGCCAGATGACCGGCAACGGGGTGTTCACCCTGGGCACGGTGACGCAGCTGGGCGGCGTGCCTGAAAACTCCACGGATTTCATTTTCTCTACCATCGGCGAGGCCTTCGGGTTCGTGGGCACCGCGGCGGTGCTGGGCGCCTACCTGTTCCTGATCCTGCGCATGCTCTATCTGGCACGCTATACCCAGGACAAGTACGGCAAGATGATCATCGTGGGCGTGATGAGCATGCTGTTCTTCCACGTGTTCGAGAACATCTCCATGTGCATCGGCCTGATGCCCATCACCGGTATCCCGCTGCCCTTCCTGAGCTACGGCGGTTCGAACTATATGACCAATATCATCGGCATCGGCCTGGTGCTCAACGTCACCAGAAGCAGGACGGGGGCATCGGACGCCCTGTACAGTGTGGATCAGGGAAAGAGCTATTCCTTCGCGCCCCGCCACCGCAAGCGGGGGAAAGCCCTGTTCTGAACCGGCCGGCAGCATGGATGAAAAGAGCCTGAAGCGTCTTTTGTCTTCAGGCTCTTTTG
>CACZOZ010000189.1:0-2245 GCA_902782865.1 uncultured Eubacteriales bacterium | reverse complement strand
GGCAAGGGCGGCTGGATCCTGGACGGCGGTGATTATTACTTCGCCATCGGCAACGGCGCGCATGAAGCGGTGAACAATGTGCTGGCCACTCAGGGCGTGACGCTGAAAGTGGAGACCGCTCCCGCGGAAGAGGGCGCTGAACCCGCTGTGGAAGAGGTCGTTCCCGGCAATGCCGACCTGGCCAGGACTCTCGGGATCGGCGCGGAAGGCACCGTGGATGAAGTCACCTACGCCAAGAGCGCCAACGGCACCGAAGTGGTGAATCAGCTGGCGAATGCCGATGTGAACTACTATCAGCCCGGCTATGCCACCTACCTTTCCCGCACTGACTGGGAAGCCACCTTCCCGCGCACCTACAATGACCTTGTGATCGACGCTTCCAACACCGAATGGATCCAGGCCCTGACCAACGAAGTCTATCAGATGCCCAATGACGGCAAGGTCTCCGACGACGAAATGACCAAGGGCATCCCCGGCGGCCTCACCCTGAAGGATCTGGCGGGCAACACCGACATCAACGATCCCAAGTATGATACCCTGGTGAAGCAGATCCCCGTGAACACCCTGATCGCCAAACTGGCCAAGGGCGGTTCCGCTTCCGACTATATCCCCGAGATCCAGAACCCCGTGGTCTACCAGAACGACGGACCCAACGGCTTCGGCGGCCGTCTGTCTAACCGCGGCAGCTATGCCGAGGACAAGAACGCGGGCTTCAACATGGGCATCATGGCCAACGAGACCCTGATGGCTTCCACCTGGAACAAAGAACTGATCAAGGCCTGGGGCGAGCTGATGGGCAATGACGGCCTGATGAGCGGCAACTGGTCCATCTGGGGCGCCGCTGCCAACACCCATCGTTCCGCCTGGAACGGCCGCAACTTTGAGTACTATTCCGAAGACGCGATGCTGAGCAACGTGATGTGCGCCGCCGTGATCGAAGGCTCCCTCAAGTACGGCGTCATCATCGGGCCCAAGCACTTCGCCTTCAACGATCAGGAGACCCAGCGTTCCGGCGTGGCTCCCTACATGACCGAGCAGAAAGCCCGTGAGAATGAGCTGCGCGCGTTCCAGGGCGCTTATGAGGACAAGGGTGCCCTGGGCATCATGACCTCCTTCTCCCGCATCGGCGCGACTCCCGTGAACGGCCACATCGGTCTGCTCAAAAACATCCTGCGCGGTGAGTGGGGCTTCAAGGGTCTCATGTCCACCGACATGATGAACAGCGCCGGCTACTTCCGTCCCGAAATGATCATCGCTTCCGGCGTGACTCAGATCGCCGACTTCTCCACCAACGAGACCATGCAGCAGGTGCAGTCCACCTGGAACTACATGACTTCCGAACTGGTGCAGCAGAACCCCGGCTTCGTCAGCCTGGCCCGTGAGGCCATGAAGTATCAGCTCTACGCGTTCGCCAACAGCGAAGTGGCCTCCGTGAGCTTTGAAAAAGTGACTCCCTGGTGGGAGACCGCGATGAAGACCGCCGAATACGGCTTCCTGGGCCTGGGCGTTCTGACCTGCGCGCTGTATCTGGTCAGCTCCATGAAGAAGAAGGAGGAGAAATAACGATGGCTGCCAAGAAT
This sequence comes from uncultured Eubacteriales bacterium, assembly GCA_902782865.1. GTDB lineage: Bacteria > Bacillota > Clostridia > Christensenellales > Aristaeellaceae > RUG756. Next base: position 665 of record CACZOZ010000189.1, on the reverse strand, counting down.
GTCAAAAAGTCCTTTGTGATCGCCTACGCGCTCATGGCGGTACTGGCCCTGATCGCTCTGATCATGTACCTGAACGGCAACAGCTATATTTCTACGGCTCCCACCGCCAAGGATGAGTTCTTCCAGAGCTATAACGTGCACGCTTCCCTGATCACCTGGCTCACTGTCGGCGGCATCGCCTGCGCGGTCCTCTCCGCGCTGTCCGCGCTCTTCGCGGATCAGAAGGGCATCGTGAAACTGTGCACCGACGTGCTGCGTGTGGCGGCTCCCGTGCTGGTCATCGTGGCGCTGGCCTATTTCCTCACCGACCGGGTGGACGGCTTCGGCTATGTGTACGGTTCCAACCTGGCCCTGGGGAAGGATGACGCCTTCACCGCGGGCAGCAAGAGCATCCAGGGCATCGTGCTTTACTGTGTCACCTGGCTGGTGGGCATCGTGAGCGCCTTCCTGGGATTCAAAAAGAAAGCCTGATGCCATTTTGACAGGGGCGGCGGCGCAGACCGCTGCCCCTGCTTTTGATTTCTTGAGGGGTGATGAAACAATGCTGAACATCCGCAAATTCACCGTGGAGCACCTGAAGACCGGCTGCGTCACAGATAACAAAAACCCGTCCTTCGCCTTCGCCGTGGACTCCGATCGGAAGGGCGCCGAGATCAAAACAGCGT
>CACZOZ010000188.1:0-7158 GCA_902782865.1 uncultured Eubacteriales bacterium | reverse complement strand
CCCGTAGCCTGCCTGAACACGGGGAAGAAATATTTCACCGACGAAAAGCCGCACTGCCGGGCGACGGAGGCGATATCCTCCTCGGTGTAGGTGAGCAGATCCCTGGCCCGGTCGATCCGGGCGCGCCTGAGATAAGAAGCGAAGCCCTCCCCGTGGGTGCGGCGGAAGAAACGGCTGAAGTAGGTGCGTGAAAAGCCGAAATGGGAGCTGACGGTCTCCAGATCCAGCTTCGGGTCGCTCAGATGATCCTCGATGAACTGTACCGCCGCGTTCACGGAGCGGTCGGAGTATCCCGGATGGTTCTGATTCCTGTTCAGGTCGATCTCCGCCTGCACATAGGAGGTGTGGATGCAGGCGGCGGACTCCCCTGCGCTGCCGATCCCGTAATAAAGACGCACATCCATATTGAGCAGACAGTAGCTGCTCACCTGCTCGATGATCTCGCCGATGCTCCGGTTCTGGAGCTTTTCCTCATGACCGATCAGGCAGTTGATGCGGTATCCGGAATCGAAAAAAACATAGATCTGATACCCTTCCGCCTTCAGGGCGGCCTTGAGGGAGGAAAGCACCAGAAAGCTGACAGCCTCGTAGTTCGGTTTATCGATCTCCAGGGGCATATCCACGATGACGACCGTGTAGAAAGGGCCCGGGCAGTCGATCTGGAGGGTGGCGAATTTGCTCTTGACGGTCTCGGTGTCCTGCACGGGCTTGCGCATGAGCAGGGACAGATAATGCTGGCGGATGACGGGGATGTTCTCGTTCACCACCGTCTTGAGCCGGCCCATGATGTCGTCCTTTCTCTGCCGGATCTGTTCCAGGATCCGGGGCATGACGTCCCGGACCGTCTCGGAGCGCACGGGCTTGGGCAGGAACTCCACGTGATCGAGGGTCATGAGATCATGGGAAAAGGAAAAGGCGCGGTAGTGGACGAAGACGATGACGAAGGCCTCGGCGTTCTTTTTCCGGAAGCTGTCCACGTATCCGAGGATGCGCTCAAAGGGCGCGTCCACATCCAGGATGACCACATGAGCGTGGTTTTCCGGGATCCCCTCCCCGCCGGGCGGCAGAAAATTCTCCTGCAGGACGACGTCATCCGGGCAGCCGAACACAACAGCATTCCTGATCTTCGCCATGCTGCGGAGATCGTCCGTACATATCAGGCAGGAAATGCTCATATCCCTCTCTCCCGGATCAAAGGCGGCACAGGGTGCCGATCAGCAGCCCGGCCATGATCCTGTAGCATTCCGTGGACGGATGAAGAGAATACAGCGGATTCGGGTCCGCGGCCGCGCCGGGATCCGGCTCCGGATCGTTGATCATGAGGGGCCTTGCGCTTACGTCCATCCTGATCAGGCCGTACCAGTCGCACACGGGGCAGCCGTAAACCTTTCCCGCCAGGATCAAAGCGTCGGCGAAACGCTTTTCCACCCTGCCGGGGTCCTTCCGCGGGTATTCATACCCTCCGGGCGCGTAGATCCACCCGTTCAGCGGGGTCATCAGGACGACGCGGGCGGCGGGAGCGGCCCGGCGGATATGCTCGATGCCGCTCTGCAGACAGCCGAAAAAGGTGGTCAGATCAAAGGCGGAGCCTTCCGGCATCAGCGTCCCCGTCGGCACGTTGAAACGGCTGTCGTTCGCGCCGGAGGTGATGAGCACATCATCGGCGCCGTCAAGGTCCGTATCGAGGATCCTTTCGCGGATCTCACGGATCGTGGCGTTGCTGATGCCCTCGTTGCGGACGCGCATGCCCAGGGCCCGCAGATAGCTCTCGAACCCGCGCGCGGGCTTTCCCGCTTCCTTGCCCCAGTTGTACTCATGACCGTCATACCAGGTGACGGAGTCGCCGAAACAGACCGCGGATCTGCCGCGCAGCCGATCCGTGCCGTGCCCTGGATACGGTCCGCCGAGTTCAGGTCCCATCATATCCTCCTCCGGCAGGCGGATGCCAATCACGCGAGATGCTTTCCCAGGATGATCTCCGTGGGCTGTTCGTGCCCGGGAAAGGGCAGTGTGAAAGCGCCGCAGTCCCGGTATCCCAGGGCGCGGTAGAAGTGCTGGGCTTCCTCGTCGGCCTGGGTGGAAGTGAGCGCAAGGTCGTATCCCCGGGCGGCCATGTCCTTTTCCCAGTGAGTCATGAGCGCCCTGCCGCATCCCTTTCCGCGGGCGTCCTCCCGGATACGGATCAGATCGCAGAAGGGGATCTCGTCCCAGAACAGGGAAAAGCGCAGGATGCCGGCGGGGTCTCCCGACAGGAAAAGCACATAGCCCATCCGGTCCCGCACCTTGCGGTCAAAGCCCCCGGGGCTCAGATGCCCATCCAGGGAAGACCAGAAGGCCCGGTCCGCCTGTGTGACCGGGCGGACCGATATGGGATCCCTCATCACAGACGGGCGCGGATCAGTTTGATCAGATCCGCGTACTCCGCGTCCGTAAGGCGCACCCGTTTGGGATCCATGGCGAAAACGCCGCCCCACTCGAAATCGTCGTCCCTGTACTTGGGCACCAGGTGGACATGCAGGTGATGCATCTTGTCCCCGTAGGCCCCAAAATTGATCTTGTCCGGATGGAACAGGTCGTGAAGGATCTGAGCCGTGTGGGCCACGTCCTCCATGAACTGGGCCCGCTCCTCCTTCGTCAGATCCGTCACGTCGTCCACATGGCGTTTGCAGGCTACGATGACCCGGCCCTTATGGCTCTGTTCCCTGAACAGGATCACCTTGGACATGGGCAGTTCGCCGATCTTGATGCCGAACGCGTCAAGGAGCGCGCCCTCGGAGCAGTAAGAGCAGTTGAGCATTTCTTCCGTCATAGCGATGACCTCCCGATAAATGATATGATCCGCCAAACGCGGTTGGGGCCTTTATCAGCTCCCGGCGGAGCGGTAGTGCCGCATGGCTCTCTGAAACACCAGACAGATGACGCCGAACGCGGCGGCGCCGGACAGGGGGCACAAAAACGCGGTCCAGGCCGGCCAGGGAAAGAGGGGCTTGTCCAGGATATAGCCGGCGGGCACCTGCAGCACCAGAGCGAAGGGCGCGAAGGCCGTGAACAGGATCCTTAAAGGGCGGGGATAGATATCCACCGGGTACTCACAGGCGCTGCGCCCGCCGTAGGTGACGGCGTTGACCAGTTCCACGGACTTGACGCTGTAGATGCAGAAGACGGCCTCGATGAGGAACAGCCCCAGGATGAGGAGCACGCCGAAGAAGACGGCCTCCCCCATCAGCAGGACCTTGAGGAACGTCCAGCGGACTTTCGACAGACGGCAGCCGATCGCGAGAGCGGCCACGCCCACGGCGATGCAGGTGATCCGCCGGGGATCCACCGCGCTGCAGATCACCTGGGTGAGCACGCCCCGGGGCCGGAGCAGGAGAGTGTCCAGCCGGCCGGATCGCACCAGGGAGGGGAACTCCCCCGTGACGCCCCGCCCGAAGCACTCGGTGATGTAGAAGGTGACCGCCATGATGCCGAAAAAGAAGAACAGATCCCCCGCCTGCCACCGGTCCAGACGGTCGAACCGGTCGATGATCAGGATCAGCGCCAGCATCTCGCCCCCCTCCATGATGAGCTGAGCCAGGGTCTGCAGGATAAAGGAGAGGGGATATTCCAGCTGGGACTTGAGCAGCATGCCCATGGACTTCAGATAGAGCTTCACCGTATCCATCCGCTCAGCCCCCCTGCACCACGAGACGACGGCGGTTGCGCCGCCAGAGGAGGGAACCGCAAAGCACAAGACACACCGTCCACGCTGCCTGGAGGATCAGCGCCGAAAAAGCCCTTTCGGGCGGACAGGCGCCGGTGTACAGACGGATCGGCGCGTCCAGGAGCTGAGCGTAGGGCGTCAGGGTGATCACGCGCTGCCAGGCGTCCGGGAACAATGTGAGGGGCAGGAGATTGCCGCTCAGGATCATCATCAGCATGTTCAGCATCGCCTGGATGCCCCGGGGATCCAGGGTGCGCATGGTGATGCCCATCGTGATGTTCTCCAGCGCCGACACACACATGAGGCCCAGAGCGAGCGCCGTGAGGCTCAGGAGCAGGCCGGGCAGGGACGCGGGCAGAGCGATGCCCCACCCCGCGGGCAGGAGAGCCGCGACCGTCAGCATGGGCACCGCCCGCATCAGGCTGCCCGTCAGCTTCTGGGCCGCGGCGCGGGCGAAATAAAAGCCGTACAGGTCCACGGGCCGGCACAGGTCGTAGGCGATCGAGCCGGTGCGGATCTTGTCCATCAGGTCCGGATCGGTGGCGAAGAGCATCCTGAAGAAGGCCTGCTGGAGCCACACGTAGGTGACCACGTCCTGTAGGGGCAGGTTTTGGGGCCGGGATGCGTAGAGCGCCCGGTAGAGAGCGATCAGGATGAGCCCGAAAAAGACCTGGCACACGATGCCGCCCAGCATGGCGCCCCGGTACTGGGTCTCCATCCGCTGCCGGAGGCGGAACACGGAAAAATAACTCCTCACAGCGCCATCTCCCTGTACATGTCCGCGATCATCTGATCGATGTTCCGGGGCCGGATGGTGATCTCACGGACGGTGCCCGCCTGACGGAGCAGGGAAAGGAGCTCGTCCGCCCGGGCGCGGCGGGGATCATAGGTGACGGTGAGCGTGTTCCCCTCGAAGGAAGCCGAAAATCCCTCGGGCAGGGGCGGCAGCGCCGCGGCCCCGTCGAAGCGTGCCTGCGCCGTGCGGGTGGTGTCGTAGCGGCTGAGCAGGACGGGGAAACCGCCGTCGAACAGCTTCCTGCCGCGGCCCAGCACCATCACCCGGGAACACAGAGCGGCAACATCCTCCATATCGTGGGTGGTGAGGAAGATCGTGGTGCCGTTTTCGCGGTTCTCCCATTTCAAAAAGTCCCGCAGAGCCAGCTTGCTGACCGAGTCCAGACCGATGGTGGGCTCGTCCAGGAACAGTATCTCCGGCCGGTGCAGCAGCGAGCCGCACAATTCGGCGCGCATGCGCTGGCCCAGGCTCAGGAGCCTTAAGGGCGTGCGCATCAGGTCCTCCAGACGCAGCACCTGTTTAAGCTCGTCCAGGCGCTTACGGTACTGATCCTCCGGGATCCGGTAGATATCCTTCAAAAGGGCGTAGCTGTCCAGGATGGGCACGTCCCACCAGAGCTGCACCCGCTGACCGAACACCACGCCGATGCGGCTCACGTGCTGCTTCCGGTCCCGCCAGGGCACCAGGCCGCCCACGTCCATATCGCCCTTGTCCGGCGTGAGGATGCCGGACAGGATCTTGACCGTGGTGGATTTGCCCGCGCCGTTGGGGCCGATGCAGCCGATCAGCTCCCCCTTCTCCACCCGGAAGCTCAGGTCCCAAAGAGCGTCCACCGTCCGCTTTTCCCGGAAGATATGTCCCTTCCGGCGCTTTTCGCGCACGGTGAAGGTCTTGTACAGATGGTCCGCCCGGATATAGGACATGGATGTGCTCCTTCCCTTCAGCTGGGGAAAGCCCGCCGCGCCGCCCGCGGGCCATGGGATCTTAAAAAACCTCGGAACGGTATTTTAACAGCCGACGCGGGAAACGTCAACGGGCCTCAGAGTGAACCGGCTGAAGGCCGCGGCGCCGCCGGTCTCCCTCGTGGAGTACAGGAACAGCCCCGCGCGGCAGCCGGTGAAATGGTCCAGAGCGAAGACCATCCGATGCTCCGGGCCTAGGGGCAGAAAACCACCGCCGGACTCATACCAGAACCTTGCCCGCCCGGTCATGCCCTCAAAACGGACCACGGCTCTCAGGCGCGCCTCCGGGGACGCCCAGGGGATACGGGCATGCTCCCGCTCCTGAGTATCTCCCGGATCCCGGGCCTTCATGACGAGGAAGGTCCCGTCCCCCTCCCGGGCGACGCCGATGAGGCCCCAGCTGCCGATGAGAAAGCACAGCCCGGCCACGTCCCCGGGCCTCAGATCCTCCGCCGAGACCGTGACCTCCGATACGCAGCCGGGGAGCATGGTCCTCTGGGTGAGGATGTTCCGGGCATGCTCCACGGTGCGGCTGAGCTTATCCGTGCGGACCCTGAAAGCGCCGCCGCCCGTTCCGTAAAGGCCCGCCCGGGGCTCGTGATAGAACTGCCAGACAGGTTTGAGCGTGTTTTCGGTGAAATCGTCATCGGCGTACAGGGGCTCCGGCGCCCAGCCGGGGCGGGTGCAGGTGTTTGAGATCTCCCGGGTGACCGGGCCGAAGACCGGGCGCCCGCTCGGATCCCAGGTGACGGGGACCAGCACCGGCACGCGGCCCACGGCGCCCCGGTCCTGGAACAGGAGCGAGAACCAGCGCCCGTCCAAAGTATCCACCAGGCCGCCCTGAGCCACGCCGCTGTCCAGGGCGTCCAGATCCGCGCACATTACGTCCCCGCCGGTAAACCTCCCGTCGATCCGGTCCGCCGTAAAGCAGGCCTGGACGCGGAACCACCGATCCGGAAGGGAGTGGATCAGCGTGAGCACGTACCGACCGCCGATCCGGTACAGATGGGAGCCCTCGTACCTTAAAGGCCCGCCGGTCCGGTCCCGGACGATGACCCGGTCGAGCCCGCCGGGCTTTGGGCCGCTCAGGTCCCGTTCCAGCTCCGTGAGGCGGATCTCACCATTGCCGTAAGCGATATAGACCCGGCCGTCATCGTCGAACAGGAGGGACGGGTCATGATAGATCCCCCGGATGTGCTTTTTCGTCCAGGGGCCTTCGATCCTGTCCGCGGTGAAAAGGAAAGTCTCCGGCCATTCGTGGGCGATGAAGACGGCGTAGAACCGGCCGCCGTGATGCCTCAGGGAGGCCGCCCACATGCCGTGGCCGCAGATGTCTTCCTCCCCCTCCAGGGTCTCCCCCGGAGTGTGCTCCAGAGCGTCGAACAGATACGCGCCGAATTCCCAGCGGATCAGGTCGTATGACCTGAGGATGACACCGCCGGGAAAAAAGTGCATGGTGGTGGAGATCATGTAATAGGTATCCCCCACCCGGATCACGTCCGGATCGGGAAAGTCCATGTTTGTCAGCGGGTTGACGCCTTTTGTCATCGCGGCACCTCATCGAAGGATCATGCCCATTATACATGACCCGGACCGTTAAAGCAACGAGACAGGCGGGATGGCTCCGATCCGATCAGGCGCGCATCGGATCCCGTGAACTATTTTATCCCGCGGAATTGACTTTGGCGGGGAGCATG
>CACZOZ010000187.1:0-3957 GCA_902782865.1 uncultured Eubacteriales bacterium | reverse complement strand
CCTGTCCGGCAACCAGGTGATCCACAACAAGCTGAGCGATATCGCCGGCGTGCCCAAGCTGGTGCCTGAAGACCATCAGATGGTGGCTCTGGCGCGGCACATGGGCATCACCTTCGGTGACTGATCCAAAAGGCATTTAAAGCTGTGGCGGCCTTCCGTCAGCGGAAGGCCGCCTTCAGCGTGAAAAAACTTAAAGGAACGGGCTTGACTCTCATGCAGATCCACGACCATCGCTTCACTCCCAGAGACTTCATCGTGACCTACAGCCACATCATCATCGGCTGCCTCATCGGCGGCATCGCCTATCCCATGTTCATCATCCCCCACAGCATCGCTCCCGGCGGGCTGACGGGCGTGTCATCCATCCTGTATTTCCTGTTCAAATTCCCGGTGGGCACCACCTCCCTGGCCATGAACATCCCCCTGTTCATCCTGTCCTGGAAGGAGATGGGACACCTCTTCGCCTTCAGATCCCTGATCGCCACGGTGCTCTTTTCCCTGTGCATCGACTATGTGCCCGTGCCCGTGGTGACGGAGGATCCCCTGCTGGCCGCCGTGTTCGGCGGGCTCACCATCGGCATCGGCCTGGGCATGATCTTAAGGGGCGGCGCCACCACCGGCGGCACGGACATGATCGCCAGGCTCGTCCACCACAAAGCGGAATTCATGTCCATCGGCGCCACATTGTTCGCCATCGACTGCATGGTGATCGTGGCCGCGGGCTTCACCATGAGCATCAACACGGCGCTCTACTCCGTGATCTGCATCTTCGTGCAGTCCAAGGCCATCGACCTGGTGATGACCGGCCTTGGCAACGCCAAAGCCTGCTATGTCATCACCGATCACCCGGACGAGATATCCGATCACGTGCTGGTGGACCTCAACCGGGGCGCTACCCGCATCGAGGCCATCGGCGAGTACAGCAAGCAGAAAAAGATCATGCTCCTGTGCGTCATCTCCAGCAAAGAGATCGTGCACTTCAAACGCATCGTGAAAAACGAGGACCCCACCGCGTTCCTGTTCATCACAGACACCCACGAGACCATCGGCGAGGGCTTCAAACCCATCAGCGACAACTGATATCGGTCCCGACTTCACAACAGTATCAAAACGCCCGGGGATCTTTTCTCTCCCCGGGCGTTTTGTTATGTCCGCTTCCTGTATCAACTCTTTTTGACCATGTTCTCCACGGCGGCGATCCAGGCGTGCTCCGGATCGTTGGTGCGGCAGAAGCCCTGATGGTCGCCCGCCATCAGCCACAGGAAATAAGTGTTGTATCCCGGGGCCGACACGGTGGTGTGGTAGCCGCAGGGGAATTCCACGAGCTCATCGTTCTTGACCCGGTAGGCCTCATCGATGGAGCCGTCTGAGGTATACAGGCACTGCACGCCGAAGCCCTGCTTGGGATCGAACAGGAAATAATATATCTCCTCCGCCACGCACTCCAGGGGCATGTTGTCCTCGTCGTGCTTGTGAGGCGGGAAACCGGCCCAGTTGCCGGGGGTCACATACGCTTCACCGATGGTGAGCCTTTTGGCGTTGGTACTGCCGTCCACGATAAAGGAGGTGTCACGTTCCCAGGGCTTCACGCCCAGCCGGGTGACCCGCACATCCGCCTGACGGATGGCCTGGGGCTCGGTATCCACATCGATGGGCGTGAGGCACACGGCGATCTTGATCCTGAATTCGCTCCGGATCTCCACCCGGGTATTGCGGCCCGCGTAGAAGCACTCCGCCTTGGGGCTGCCGAACACATTGGTGCGCACGCCCAGTTTCCCGTAGTCCTTCCCGTTGGCGGCAAAGCAGGCCGAGCCGCTCAGGATCACGAAGGCGACCTCCCGGTCCTTCGTGTCGAAGGTGTACTCCCCGTTATACCCCAGTTCCAGGATACCGAATTCCAGCTGCTTCAGGCTGCACTTGCCGATCTCGCACAGAGGAGTATATCCTTCCTGAGGGGTGTAGGTCTTTTTGTAGTTCATTTCCCGCACTTCCTTTCCGATAAGTATTCGATCATATATTCAGCGGTCTCCCGCCAGGGAGCAACGATACCGATATCCGCCGATCTGAAGATCGGCGCGTTTCTGTCCGTGTTGACGGCGATGACTGTCTTTGAGGCGCTCATCCCCACCGTGTGCTGGATCATGCCGCTGATGCCGAAAGCGATATACATAAGCGGCCGCACCGTCACGCCGGTCTGGCCGATCTGACGCGCGTAGGGCGCCCATCCCGCGTCCACGGCGCTGCGGGTAGCGCCCACGGCCCCGCCCAAAAGGGACGCGAGCTTTTCCAGCAGTGCGAATCCTTCCCGTCCGCCGATGCCTTTACCGCCCGCCACCACCACATCCGCGTTCTGCAGGGATGCGCCTCCTTCCACGGGGATGTACCGAAGCAGCGTGAGCATATCATCCGCCGGGATCTCCCCGGGGTCGGTGATGACCATCTGCCGGGCAGACCGGTCCTCATCCCGGGGCATGGGGAATACTTTGGGCCTCACGCTGGCCATCTGCGGCCGCTTTTCACGGCACAGGATCTGAGCGGTGAGATTGCTTCCGTAGGCAGGTCTTGTCTGCCGGAGCAGACCGTCAAAAGTGATATCCAGCCCGGTGCAGTCGGCCGTCAGGCCGGTGTCCAGCTTTGCCGCCGCCCACGCGGACAGGAACCTGCCCCGCACCGTAGCCGGAAACAGAGCGATATCCGGCGCCGAAGTTTTCAGTGCCCTAGCGGCCTTTGTTCCCTGCGCACAGTCATCGTCCTTCAGGCCCAGGCACACCGCCTCATCCGCGAGGCCCTTCAGGCGGTCCAGATCATCAGGCGTTTCGACCAGCGCGGATATATGCGCTTCCGGCGCCATATCCCTTGCCCGGCCTATGAGCTCCAGGCCCGTATCCCGCCCCGCCTCACAGTAGACCGCGATCTTCATGGGAGCACCTCCGGGCAGATCTGTTCCAGCGCTTCCATGGCTTCCTTTACGCTCATCTTCCGGCAGGGACGCACGCCCACGGGCCGGGCGTCCACCTTCACCACCCGCGTGGGCGAGCCTTTGAGCCCGCATTCCGCCGCCGGGAGAGAAAGAGTGTCCGGCGTCAGCGTCATGACCTCAGCCTTCTGTGCAGATCTTAGCCCCATGAGCGTGGGCAGGCGCAGCCGCAGGCTCCATTCGCAGAAGGTGATCAGGGCCGGGAAAGCGCAGCTTATCACCCTCACCCCGTCCTCGGTGAGCTGGCGGACCGTCAGCTTTTCACCCGCTTCGGCGGATGTGATGTTGGTCACACAGGGGATATCGAGGATCGAGGCCGTCATGGGGCCCACCTGGCCGGTCTCCCCGTCCACGGCCCTGCGCCCGCAGGCCACCACATCAAAGCCGCCCAGGTACCGATAAGCCGCCGCCAGGCACTTCGCCGTGGCCAGGGTATCCGCCCCGGCAAAGCGCGGATCCGTCAGGAGCACCGCCCGGTCGGCGCCCCTGGACAGGGCTTCCCGGAGGGTGGTCTCAGCCCGCGGCGGCCCCATGGACAGGACCGTCACCCTGCCGCCTATGAGGTCCCGGGTCTGGAGGGCCCATTCCAGGGCGGACTCATCCGCCGGGTTCATCACCCGGGCAATGAAATCTCTCTCCAGGGTGAGATCTTCCCTGAGCCTCACTTCCGTGGTGTCGGGCACCTGTTTGATGCAGACAAGGATATCCATTCCGTACCCCTACATTTGGTGATAGATCGGCGCGAGGGCCGCCTGGATCTGCTTGTAGATCCCGAAGCGGTCGGAGTAGTATCTCACGCCCTCCGGATCCGGCTCCGTGACACCGGTCACGCGCACGCACCTTGATACGGCGTCCTCGTGATCCCTGAACACGCCCTCCGCCACGCCCGCCAGCATGGCGCTGCCCAGGGAACTGTCCACATTCTCCACCGTGCGCAGAGGGATGTCCAGCATATCCGCCAGGATCTGCCTCCACAGGGG
>CACZOZ010000186.1:0-3227 GCA_902782865.1 uncultured Eubacteriales bacterium | reverse complement strand
GCCCTTTTCCGGTCAAGGGCAGCGGTCTGTTTTTGCCGAGGTTTTAGCTTACGCCCGGAATCTCACAGGTTACGCCGAATTTGTTGTGCGCGTCCCGGCGGTCCGCTATCCTGCAGATGTCAGACGGACCCAAGCCCGTCAAATGATAAAGGAGGAAGACCCCATGAAAAAACTGATCGCCCTGATCCTGGCCGTGGCCCTGTGCGCTTCCCTGACCCTTGCCTGCGCCGAGAACGTCTACGTGAAGGAATTCACCACCGACGAGCTCACCTCCAACACTTTCCACAACGGCTTTGTCACCGCCCTGGGCGCCAAGGAAGTCAACACCCTGACCCTGAACGATGACGGTTCCTATGTTTATGTGAAAGAACTGATCTCCGGCACCGAAGAGGATCCCGGCATGCTGATCAGCTACACCTTCACCGGCACCTACACTAAGGACGGAGACACGGTCGTGCTGGCCTTCCCCGCCGATGTGAAATTCGCCGAGAACTGGGGCAACCTGGTGGACTTGGGCTACTTCCGCAACAGCGAGGGTGAGGCCGCCTTCGAAAACGACGAGATCTCCGGCGACATCGTGCAGTGCAAGGAAGAAGAGTCCCATGTGCCCTTCGACATCTTCCCCGGCGTGTTTGTGAATGACTCCCTGGCCACCTCCGACGCCGCCTTCGACGCTGAGGAGTGCACCGTGACCGTCATCCTGAGCGGTGACACCTTCGACTATGTGATCGTGAATTCCGACGACGACTGATCCTGACTTGCAACAAACCTTGTTTGCTCCTGACACAGAGATCAGAGGCGGAGGGGGCGCAGGCCCCCTCCGCGCTTTTTATGGGAGGATCGCATGAGAGACGTGAAAAAATGGATCTCCCTGGCGCTGGCCGTGTCCCTGCTGCTGGGCGCCGTGCCGGCCCTGGCGGAGACGGACGACTTTTCCTCCGGCCTGGAGGCCAGGTATGTGACGCCTGACCGTGCCTTTGCGACAGAAGTCCGCTGGTGGATGGCGGAGGGCGCTCACACCGATGAGACGCTGCTGGAGGAGATCCAGGCGATCTACGACGCGGGCTTCCGTGGCATGGAGCTGTGTGAGCAGGTGGATCCGGCTGTGGCCGAGACAGAATACGGCTACGGCAGCGCCCAGTGGGATCACGACCTGAAGCTGGTCCTGAACAAAGCTCTGGATCTGGGCATGACCGTGTCCCTGACCTCCGGCACCAACTGGGCGACGGCGAACATCCCCGGTCTGGATCCTCAATCCCGGGCCGCCAGCCAGATGGTGTTCTGTGTGGAGGAGTACTTCAAGGCCGGCAAGGTGAAGGACGGCCCCGTCCCCCTGCAGAAAAAGCAGGGCACCAGGATCATTCCGGTGCTTGAGACTGCCCGCCTGGTGGGCGTCTTCGCCTACCGTCAGACCACCGGCAACAAGGCGTCTCCTATCCGCTTCGATCCGGAATTCGTCGAGTTGACGGATCAGGTGGTGAGGGGAGAGGACGGCGTCCTGACACTGGCCTTCACCCCGCCGGATCCCGAGAGCGCCTGGCGCATCTTCTACTATTGGCAGCAGGGGGCGGAGCAGACCTCGAGCCCGGCCGCGGTGCCCGCTTATACCATCAATTACTTTGATGAGGCGGGCATTGAAGCGCTGCGGGCCTACTGGGAAGCTCACATACTGGACGATCCGGCCCTGAACGCGAAGATCGCGGCGGGGGATGTCCAGGTGTTCATGGACTCCCTTGAGATCGATCCGGGCAGCGGCTTCACCTTCTGGGCGCAGGACATGGAACAGGAGTTCCTCTCGCGCAAGGGCTATGACATCCGTCCGTATCTCTATCTGTTCATCGGCCTGCCCGATCTCACCTTCTGGGGCAATGACGGATTCGGGACCTACCGGATGGAGGGGGATGAGGCAGACAGCCTGCGGATCATGAATGACCTGTTCGATGTCCAGACACAGCTCTACATGGAACGAATGCTTGCCCCGCTGAAGGCGTGGCTCAACAGTATCGGGATCACCACCCGGGCTCAGATCAGCTATGGGCAGCGGCTGGAGATCTCCGAGCCCATCCAGGGCGTGGACTGGCCGGAGGCCGAGAACCTGAACCAGAACAACCAGGTGGATATCTACCGCCTGTGGACCGGCGGCTCGAAGCTGCTGAACAAGGTGCTCTCCTCTGAGACCGGCGCGGTGGGCGGATGCAACTACTTCTACCAGGACCACCTGATGGAGGCCTACGACCTCTTCTCCGCCGGCTTCAGCCGGATCATCTGGCATGTATGGGAGGCCAAGTACGGGCCGGGTGAGGTATCCTGGCCCGGTTACCGGGTGCCCGGCGCGGTCTTCCGCAGCTTCTATCCCTTTTCCGGCCGCGAGCCCTCTGCCCGGGACTACCCGCTCTTCAACGCCCATCTGGGGCGCGCGGCGCAGCTGCTGCGCGAGGGCAGGAGCCGGACCGATGTCGGTATGCTGTACATGGATCATCAGCAGACCACTCCCTCCAACGGCAACCACGGCGGTGTCAACTGGATGCTGGACCATGAGCCCGTGCTCTTCCCCTCCACAGCCCTTCAGGACGCGGGTTACACCTATGACTACTTCAGCCCGGACTTTCTGACCGCCGACGGCGTCTCCTTTGACCCGGAGAGGAAGACCCTGGAGCAGGCGGGATACAGGGCCCTGGTGGTCTGGCAGGAGACCCTGCCCCTGGACGGGGCGCGCGCGCTTTTGTCCCTGGCGGAACAGGGGATGCCCGTGATCCTGCTGGACGGGGCGGCAGTCTCTTCTCCCTATGCCGCCGATGACGAGACGGCCCTGGCGGAGACCGTGACCGCCCTGCGGGCGCTGTCCGGCGTGACGGAGGTCCCTGACGCGGAGGCGGTGCTCCCGGCTCTGCAGGCCCTGGGCATAGAGCCCTATGCCGGTTTCACGGTCCCGAACCATCAGCTTCTGACCCAGAGCCGGGAGGATGAGGGCGTCCGCTACCTGTATGTGCACGATTACTGTGACGGCAGTTACATGAGCGCCTGGTCAGGCGGTGAGAAACAGGATGACCACGGCGCGTCCATCACCGCTGAGATGACCGTGGACGGGACTTTCATCCCCTATGAGATCAACGCCTGGAGCGGGCGGGTAAACCGGCTGGGCACCTACCGTCACGAGAACGGCAGGACCGTCTTTCCCGTCACGCTGGATTACAACAACATCGCGCTCTATGCCCTGAAGCCATGCG
>CACZOZ010000185.1:0-4909 GCA_902782865.1 uncultured Eubacteriales bacterium | reverse complement strand
GTCGGCGTTTACTGCCGTCAGTCCGAAAAGCTGATATCCGGAGAAATGGTGAACTTGTAATCGGGATACAGGGCGTGGACCTCACCCATCAGGGTGCCCAGGGCCTCTTTGGCGTCCACCTCGAAGCTGAGCACCACGTCGAAACGCGCCGTTTTCTTTTCCGTATCCGCGTAGAAGCCGTGCATCTGCAGCGCCCAGTCGTGGGACAGCACCTTCTCCTGCACGGTATTGCGGATCCGGGCCGCCTCGTCATCCGAGGTGTTGTAGGAGTAGACGCCCACGCCGGTGAGGATCACCCCGGTCTCCCGGTACACCTTGAACTGGGCGCGCCTCGTGAGGCGGTCCACCTCGTCCACCTTCATGGTATCCGGGAGCTCCAGATGGACGGAACCGTAGTTCTTATTGGGCCCGTAGTTGTACAGGATCAGGTCGAAGGCACCGCGCACCTGGGGATCCTCATTGAGGAGCGCTTTGATCTTCTTGGTCAGTTCCTCGTCACCGCGCTGCCCCAGGATATCGCTCAGGGTCTCCCTCATCATCTCGATGCCGGCCTTGATGATGAAGCAGGCGATGATAACGCCCACATAGGCCTCCAGGGACACGTGCCAGATCAGGTAGATCACCGCGGAAAGGAGCACCGACGCGGACAGGATCGCGTCGAAGGACGCGTCCGACCCCGAGGCGATCAGGGCTCCCGAATTCACTTTCTCCCCCTGGCCTTTGACGTACCGGCCCAGGATCAGCTTGACCACGATGGCCACCGCGATGATGATCAGGGCCACGGCGCCGTAATCCGCTTCCTCCGGATGGATGATCTTGCGCACGGACTCCACCAGCGAGGTGATGCCGGCGTAGAGCACGATGGCCGCCACCAGCATGGAGCTCAAGTACTCGATGCGGCCGTAGCCGTAGGGGTGCTTTTTGTCCGGCTTCCGGGCGCCCAGCTTCGCCCCGATGATCGTGATCACCGAGGACAGGGCGTCCGACAGGTTGTTGACCGCGTCCAGGGTCACGGCGATGGAATGGGAGATGATCCCCACCGCCGCCTTGAAAGCGGCCAGGAACACGTTGGTGCCGATGCCGATAAAACTGGTCCTGACGATGACTTTTTCCCGGTCCTGTGCCAGGTTTTCGACTTCTTTGCGGTCTTCACTCATGATGTTTACACCTTTTCTTTATTATTCTTCACATCGCGATCCATGAAATCCGTCAGGGAAGCGCGCTCCGCCAGGGCCGCGTCCAGCTTGACACAGGATGCCGTTTCCCGTCCGTTGAGCACATCAAGAAGCGTTTCGACAGTCAAAACACACTGCTGCTTCATCCGGATATCGACGCTGGACAGTTCCGGCTCAGCGCACCGGCTCAGGATCGTGTCATTGAAACCGATCATGGGGACGGGCGGCAGTCCCGCCTCCCGCAGGGCTTTGGCCGCGCCGACGGCTATGGAATCATCCGCGGTCAGCACAGCCTCGATATCCCCGATCTCCTTCAGAGCCCGGACCTGACGCGCCGCCTCATAGAAAGAAGATCTGTGCCCGTTGTCGAGCCGGATGCTGAAGGGCTCACAGCCGGCATAGCGGCGCATTCCCTCCAGATAACCGTTCAGCTTCATCTTCCCGCTGTATGTATCGGAATCATACAGATACAGGATCCTGTGCCGGCCCATCCCCGCAAAACGCCGCACCATGTCGCAGGCCGCTTTTTCCTCATCGCAAAGGATGCTGTACACATTTTTCAGGTCGATACGTCCGTTGACCACGAAGACCGGCACACGGCCCGCGGCATACCGGAAGTCATCCTCCTCCGCTTTACCGCAGCCGCAGCCGATCACGATGACCGCCTCCGCCTGTCGCCTGATCATCGTGTTGAAATACGGGCGCTTCGATTCGGTATTGCTGGCCGTGTCGATCAGCAGGATCTCAAAACCGCTGCCGCGCAGCAGGCGGCTCAGTTCCGACACAGGATAGGCATGATTGGCGTCCGCGATCTCCGGACAGATGATCCCCACCGTGCCGCTTCGCTTGGTCGTCAGGCTGTGCGCGAAAGCGTTGGGGATATATCCCTCCCGCTCAATGATAGCCTCGACTTTCAGACGGGCCGCTTCGCTGACACTGCCGGAATGGTTCAGCACCCTGGAGACCGTCGCCGTGGATACGCCCGCCTGACGGGCAATGTCATAGATCGTCATACCGCTCTTCCCATCGATAGGATCGCGATATTGTACCCGCTTTGATATCCGTCTGTCAATCTTTTGACAAAGGCGGATTATTTTGATATTTCCCGGAGAAAAAGGGGGCCGATTTTGTACAGTTTTCCTTTTTAGCCCAAATCGATTGACTTATCCGCAAAAAGGATGCCATAATGACCACGATCTGGAATGTAACCGGTTTCACAATAATGACTGATCATCAGAGGAGGTCAAAATGGAGAAGTTCTATATTGCCCGCAACGAGGACATCGCCAAGGAATTCGACGCTCAGGGATTTGCCTGCACGGAACTGCTTCCCGGGACCTATGACGGCGGGATCCGCAATTTCAAATGCTGGCTCAAGCCCGGAAAAAGTGTTTCTCCCCGGATGTACGCGGATAAGACCGTGCTGTTCTTCTTCGGACAGGGCACCGGATATATCTGCGACGCGGAATCCTCCTACAATATCACCGAACTGAGCTTTTACGCCCCGAATTTCGACCGCTGCGCCTACACCATCCACGCCGTCGAGGAGATGGAATTCATCATGAGCGTCGTCGATCTCAACGAGTGGGACAAGGAGATCATCGCCGCCAATCACGTGTATCTCCCCTTCTTCCGCAGGCACTCCGACTGTGTCCGGTATGTCCAGGACTGCAAGGGCCCGAACACCGAGGCCCGCAGCGTGCTCAACTGCAAGCAGCTGGGCCGCATCATGGTCGGCACCACCCGCGCCATCGGTGAAGGCACCACCGAAGAGGGGCATCCCGCCGTGCACCAGTGGAACTACTGCGTGGGCGCTTCCGATTTCCACATCTCCGTGGATCACTGCGATCCCCTGCCCCACAAGGCCGGCGAGTGGAGCTTCATCCCGGCGGGCCCCGATCATGACCTGGTGGCCGATCCGGGCAAAGAGGTGTTCTATGTGTGGTATGAGCATTTCGCCAGGGAAAAGGATTTTGATGTCAAGGTGCTTCCCGGCCAGAAACTGCCCGAGTGACCGACATGAAAGGAGAAACAAAAATGGAATTTTACGTCGCTCATAACGAGGATATCCGTCCCGTCTTCGATGAGAACGGCGTCGCGGCCGTGGAGCTGCTGCCCGGCACTTACGACGGGGGCATCGAAAACACCAAGTACTTCCTCAAGGCCGGCAGCCGTATCTGCCCCGCCCTGTACAAGGACAAGCTGGTCCTTCTCTTCTTCGGCCGCGGGGAAGGCTACGTCGCGGACCCGCAGGGCGCCCACGCCATCCGGGAACTGAGCTTCTACGCCCCCGCCTTCGACCAAAAGCCCTATGAGATCCAGGCCTTCACCGACATGGAATTCGTCATGGCTGTCGTGGATATGACCGCGGACGACTGGGCAGACTATGCCGCCTCCCACGCCAGGCTCCCCTTCTTCCGCAGCCTGAACGAATGCGTGAAATATGACCAGGACTGCAAAGGCCCCCATACCACTTCCTGGCATGTGCTCAACGGCAAACAGCTGGGCCATATCATGGTCGGCGTGGTGCGCGCTGTGGGTGAAGGCACGGTCGAAAAGGGCCATCCCGCGGTGCACCAGTGGAATTACTGTGTCGGGGATTCCGATTTTGATCTGACCGTCGACGGAAAGACCGTCAATCATAAAAGCGGTGAGTGGAGCTTCATCCCCGCGGGCCTCGATCACAGCCTCGTCGCGCAGCCCGGCAAGGAAGTATTCTACGTATGGTTCGAGAAATTCACCCGCAACGACCGGGACTTCATCTACAAGCCCATGCCCACCCGGCAGCTGCCCGCGCCTGCGCCCGCGAAATTCTACGTGGCCCGCGACGAGGACCTCAAAAAAGAGTACGACGATCACGGTTTCGCCATGTGTGAGCTGCTGCCCGGCACCTATGAAGGCGGCATCCGCAACTATAAGTGCTTCCTGAAAGCCGGCAGCTGCATCGCGCCCGAACTGCACGGGGATGACACCATCCTGGTGATGCTGGGCAAAGGCAAGGGCTATATCACTTCCGCGCGCAATGTGTTCAGCGTCACCGAGCCGTCCTTCTACGCGCCGAACTTCGACAAGGAGCCCTATGTGATCCACGCCGTGGAGGACATGGAATTCGTGTACAGCGTGGTCGAGCGCAATGAATGGGACAAAAAGCTGTATGACGCCTGCCATGTGAGGCTGCCCTTCTTCCTCCCCTACAGCAAGGGCACCGTTTATGACCAGGACTGCAAGGGCCCCCACACCACCTCCTGGTCCATCCTCGGGCCCAAGCAGCTCGGGCGCATCATGGTGGGCGTGGTCCGCGCCGTCGGCGAGGGCACGGTCGAGACCGGCCATGCCCGCGTGGAGCAGTGGAATTACTGCCTGGGCGATTCCGATTTCACACTGACTGTCGACAATGGTGCCCCGGTCCCGCACAAAGCCGGTGAGTGGAGCTATGTGCCCGCCGGATGGGATCATGCCCTGGTGGCGGAGCCCGGGAAGGAAGTATTCTACGTCTGGTACGAACACTATACCCGGGAAAAGGATTTCTGCGTTTCCCTGGCTGACGGTGATGACAGGTCCTTCTACGACTGATCCATCAAACGAACAAAAGGGGTCCCGGGCAGGTTTGCCGGGACCCCTTTATCCAAACCCGGACCAAAGGAGGCAAAGCATGCGGATAGCGGCGACCGGCGCCCTTGAAGCGGGGCCGGACAGTTCCATCCTGTATCGGGGCGCCTATACGGACATTCTGTC
>CACZOZ010000184.1:0-8624 GCA_902782865.1 uncultured Eubacteriales bacterium | reverse complement strand
CGCCTTCATCACGAAAGTGATGCGCCGGCAGATGGACCTGGTGCGCGCGAAGGACCCCGGGGCCCGGTTCTGCACCAATCTGTACGGTGAGATGATGGCCCTGTACCGGGACGGCTTCCTCAAAGTGCCGCGGGACGTGATCAAGCTGTGGGGGGATAACGGCTTCGGCCGCATGGTGTCCCGTCGGCAGAACAACTCAAATCCCCGCACCGACGCCATGCCCGGCGAGAATGAACCCGGGGAAAACGGGATCTATTATCACGTGAGCTTTTACGATCTGCAGGCCGCCAATCACATCACGCCCCTGCAGATCCCGCCGCGAAAGATCGCCGGTGAGCTCAGGGCCGTCCTGGACCGGGGCGCGGACGCTCTCTGGAACGTGAATGTGGGGTCGATCTATCCCCATCCGTTCTATCTGGACCTCGTCTCGCGGATGTGGGAGACCGGGGAGTATGACGAGGAGACGGCGGCGCGGGGATTTGCCGAGCGGTATTACGGCCGCGGGGATGCGGCCGGCCTCTTGACCGGTTACGCGTCCAGCGCCGTATCCTACGGCCCCCATGAGGACGACCGGGCGGGGGACCAGTACTATCACTGGCCGCTGCGGGCCCTGGCTCACGCGCTGCTCCGGGGCGAAACGAGGGAGCCCGTCACGTCCCTGATATGGGCCGCGGATGAAAGCACCTTCACGGATCAGGTAAAGCGTCTGGCGGGCCTGGTCCGCCCCGGCATCGCCTCCTGGAGGGAACACCTTAAAAAGGTCCGGGAAGAGATGGACCTCATGGAGAACACGGATCCCGCGGCGGCAGCCCGCCTCAGGGACCGGGAATACCTTTACGCCCTGATCCATCAAACGGGCTGCGAGGGGATGTATGCCTTCTGCCAGGCCTGCGTCCACGCGCTCAACGGGAACGATCTGCAGGCCCTTTTGTGGACCGATCGGGCGCTCAGATGCCACAGAAAAGCCCTGAACGCTATGGAAAACGTGCGGGGCCGGTTCGCGCATATCTACCGGAACGACTGTTTTTCCGGTGTGGGCGTGACCGTGAGGGTGCTTGAGGCCGTGCGGGCTTACCTGCGCATCCGGGGCGACGGGGAATACCTGTTCAAGTGGGAAAAGCAGTTCCTGGTGCCCCGGGAGGAAGCGATACTGTCTCTCCAGTCCCACCGCACCGTGCAGCTGACGGATGAGGATCTGTGCCTCAGGCTTCGGGGCGAGGTGCCCCTCCGGGAAGCCTTCTGATCCGGCGGGATCCTTGACCGGGATAAAAACGGAGCTGCGGAGCACGGGGGCGGTCTGTCCGTCCCGGGCTCCACAGCTCCTTCTTTTCAGGCTTTACGGCCGCTTTTTGCGTCAGTCGGCGGCACTTTTCAGGATCCAGCCCGCGGCGCCCCGAAGGCTCACCACCAGCCAGTCTCCCTCTTCCTTCAGGATGGGCAGGGTGATGTCCTTCTCCAGCAGCGCCACCTTTGGGGCAGCTGTGTCCCCCCAGGCGTACACCGGCGTCGCCGCGTCGGTCACGTACCAGGCCGGGTCGATGGCGATAAAGCCTGTGTCCACCCAGCCCGCGGCATCGGCGTCACAGGCGTCGGATGTGAAGATCTCGGCCCATCCGTCCTCCTGCCGGGATACGATGATCCTTTGCCCGTACGGCAGTGTGTCCGCTGCCGGGGAAGAAGCGCCGGGACCTTTTCGCACTGTCAGGCTCTCGCACAGCACCACCGCCGTCAGGCCGATCTGCCCCTCGCCGTAAGGCTCCAGGATCTGGGCCTGAACGGGCGCGGCGAAGATCAGGGTCATGACCGCCAGGGCCAGTATCGCGGATAGCAAACGTTTTCTCATACTCATCGTCCTCCTTGAAAAGCATACAATGATATAACGGTGTCCCCGGGCGTTCCGTTCCATGGCCGGCGCGGCCGCTCGAAAAAAAACACGCGGGGCCTGTGCCGGACCGATCCTGCTGATGATATCCTTTCATTTCCGTTTTCCGGTGAGAGACTCATAGGTGACGCCGTATTTTTCCGCGATGCCCCGGGCGAAGCTCTGGCCCTGGGGCGGGGCGATGCGCACCTTGAAGGAGTTTTTGCCGTCCACGGTCTCGGCTACCAGGCTGACGGCCTTTCCCTCCCCGCCGGATATATTGACGGCGGTGTCCAGGTCATAGGCCAGCTTGTGCATGTGGGTGTTGTAGATGGCGCGGCAGCCGCTGGAAAGCACGGCCCGCACCGCGTCCACGGCGATATAGTACCCCTCCTCAAAGGAGGTGGTGGAGAAGGTCTCGTTGAGCAGCAGCAGCCCCTTTTCCGTCAGAAGGTCATAGAGCTCCCGGAACCGGCTGCACTCCTCACCCAGGCGGCCCAGGTCCATCGTCTTGTCCTCGTCGGCGGGGAAATGGGTGAGCACCTGATCCGCGGGGGAGAACTGAAAACTTGACGCGGGCACCGATATGCCCCCCTGGGCCAGCAGGAAGAGCTGCCCCACCGCCTGGGTCACGGTGGTCTTGCCGCCCCGGTTGGCCCCGGTGAGGATGTACACGCGCTTTTCCCTGTCGAAAGCAAGGGAGTTGAGCGTCACGTCGCCGGGGGCCATGGCGCTGATAAGGCGCAGGTTGCAGAAACCCTCCGCAGTCATGCCGGCGGGGCTGCCGTCATCCGGGAGCGTTTCGGGCTTCGTGAAGGTCCAGCCCTTCTGCCGGCAGGCCTCGATGTACTCCGCCCAGCGGGTGTAATAGAGCAGCTCCGGGATCAGGTCCGCGATCTGGCGCACGCTCACGTTCAGGTATCGGCCCAGGACGTCCTTGAGGCGCTTGGCGACGCGGCTGGCCAGCATGGAGGCCGCGTTGTCCAGCTGCCTTGTCACGGTGTTGAGGCCGTCCGCGTCCGGTACCCGGGCCAGGGACAGGGCCATGAGAGGATTGCGCGCCATCATGGATGCCTGGGTATAGCGCATGGCCGCGTTGAGGAAACCGCTCTCCGCGTTTTCTGCGGGATAGGCGGAATAGCTGCCGTTCCAGTCCGCCTCGGGGTATATATCGTCCCTCTGGGACACAGCGCTCAGGAAATTCTTGATCAGCCCGGAGCGGGTGAAGGGTTTTTTGTTCACCGTTACCAGCCCCATGCTGACCGCTTCGAAACGTTCATTCAGGTTGATGCCCACGGTGACGGACTTGACATCCGACGCGGTGACGCGCATCTCCTCCACGTCCTTTTTAAGGGCCGCGAAGCCGCGGTCGCGATAGATCCCGTCCACCGTATCCCTCAGGTTCCGAAGGCCGGCGGACTTTAAGTCCCGGTCGGACAGGCACTCCCGGATGGCTTCCACGGTGACGATGTAATCGTGGTATTCCTCCAGGCGGTGCATCAGGTCCCACAATCCGGAAGCGTCCGTGGTGTCCCGCCGCACCACGCCGTAATCGTAAAAGGTCTTCACCTGTTCCAGGAGCTTCATCAGCTTCTCCCGGATCTCCGGGTGCCTGAGGATGTCCTCGAACACGTCGGCCCGGAAAGCGCTCACCTCAGGGTCGGCGGTGAGGCTCACCATCACCCGCTTTATAAGGGCCTGCTCCTGGGGGGCTTTGGTCACCTTTTCCGTGACGGCGTCCAGGCCCAGGTCGTGCCAGGCGGCTTCGGGCAGTTCCCGGTAGGTGACGCGGTCCTGGTAAGGGAACAGGATGCTCAGGTTTTCCGCGGGATCTGTTTTCAGGTCGTTCATCGTGAGGCTCCTATCGCCGTCATGCCGGCGTGATATCCTTACGGGGACAGAGAGGGTCCATGTGTCTCCATTATAATCGTGAAAACGTGGGAAAGCAACATGTCCGACGCGGCGGATGGATTTGACGCATCGATCCGCAGGGGATATAATAGACGCGACAAATGAATAGCCGGTGTATCTGCGCAGCGATGCGCGGCGCGCTCCTCACAAAGGTGCGCGTCACAGGAACGCGGATGAGATTTCCGGGCTATCCCAGTAACCGTGAAGCGGACGAACGCGCGTATGGAAGCCACTGCGAAAGCGGGAAGGTGCGCAAGTAGGATGATGCCAAGCCGGGAGACTTGTTTACACCGTGATCTGATCATTCCCCTGGGGGTGGGATATGCTGTAGAGCCTTTTTTACGAGGCTCTGTTGGCGTTCCTCAGGGAGGAACGCTCTTTTTATGGAGCGCCTCCCGCTGATTCATTTGATCAAAAAATGAGGAGGGACAAACTTATGTCCAAGAAACTCGTCTCCCTGTTCCTGGCGGCGCTGATGCTCCTGAGCTGTCTGCCCGCCCTGGCCGATGATGCCGTCACCGTGACGGACATGCACGGCCGGGAGATCACCCTGGCGGAGCCCGCGGTGCGGGTGGTGGCCATGCAGCCCTCGGACTGCGAGATCCTGTGCGCCATCGGCTGCGAGGAAGCCCTGGTGGGCATCGGCCAGTACTGCGACTATCCGGCTTCGATCGCCGCGCTGCCCGTGGTGCAGTCCGGCAATGAGACCAATATCGAGGAGATCCTGGCGCTGGATCCCCAGGTGGTCTTCATGAACGACATGAGCCAGAGCGAGGAACAGGTACAGCAGCTGGAGAGCAACGGCGTCAAGGTCGTGGTCAGCAAAGCCACGGACATCGAGGGCGTGTACTACGCTATCCGCATGATCGGCAAGGTGATGGGCCGGGATGAAGCCGCTGAAGCCGTCGTCGCCGACATGCAGGCCACCTTCGAGGAGATCAGGTCAAAGTCCGCTGATGAAGGCAAGACCGTGTACTTCGAGGTCTCTCCCCTGCAGTGGGGCCTGTGGACGGCCGGCAAAGGCACTTTCATGGATGAGCTGGCCGGTATCTGCGGCCTGACCAACGCCTTTGCCGACGTGAACGACTGGGCCTCCGTCAGTGAGGAGCAGGTGATCGCCCGGGATCCCGACTATATCGTGACCATCACCATGTACTACGGTGAGGGCCCCACCCCCGTGGAGGAGATCCTGGGCCGCGAGGGCTGGCAGGATATGAAGGCCGTGAAGGACGCGCAGGTGTTCAACGCCTCCGACTCCAACGCCCTTTCCCGTCCCGGCCCGCGTCTGAAGGACGCCGCCGTTGAACTGTACAACTTCCTGAACGGGATCGCGCAGGACGAGGTCCCCGCTGCCTGAATATGCGTCCCCGGGGGGCCGGCATCGCTCCGGCTCCCCGTTCTTTCTTAAGAGGCTGATATGAAGGATGCCCGATACCTTAAAAGGGAACGGTTCACGCCATTGATCTATATGCTCCTGACGGTGTGCCTTTTGCTGACCATGATCCTGTGCGTGTGTATCGGCAGTGTACGCATCGCTTTCAGGGATACCGTCACAGCCGTGTGGAACGCGATCTGGGGGCTGAACATTCCGGAGAACATCGCGAAAAACATCATACTGAACGTGCGTCTGCCGCGCGTGCTTTGCGTCGCCCTGGCGGGCGCCGCGCTGTCGCTGTGCGGCGCGGCCATGCAGGGGCTTTTGCGCAATCCCCTGGCGGACGGCTCCACCATGGGCGTATCCTCCGGCGCGGCTCTGGGCGCCGTGACCGCCATGGCTCTGGGCATCACGCTGCCCGGTTCTTCCTACGGCGGCGTCATGATCACGGCTATGGCCTTCGCCTTCGGATCCCTCGCGCTGATACTGTCGCTGGCCTACACGCTGGACCGGTCCCTGGCCACCGGCAGCATCATCCTGATCGGCGTCATTTTCACGATGTTCATATCATCGATCATATCCCTGATCATCACTTTCGCCAGCGATCATACCCGCTCCCTCGCTTTCTGGACGCTGGGCTCCTTTTCCGGGGTCAATTACGATCAGGTCAGGCTGCTGTGCCTGGCACTGATCGTATGCGGCGGGGTGATCCTGCGCTTTGCCCCGGAGCTCAATGCCTTCGCCATCGGGGAAGACAATGCCCGGCATGTGGGCGTGAACGTCAGGCGCGTCAAGCTCCTGATCCTGATCACGGTGTCCGTTCTGATCGGCGTGTGCGTATCCATATCCGGTACGGTCAGTTTCGTGGGCCTAGTGATGCCCCATATCGCCCGGATGCTGGTAGGGCCCAACCACAAGCGGCTGCTGCCCGCATCTCTGTTTTCAGGGGCCATTTTTCTGCTGCTGGCCGACCTGACGGCACGCACGCTGCTCAGCCCGATCGAGCTGTCCATCGGCGTGGTCACGTCCATCGTTGGCGCGGTGGCTTTCGTGATCATTTTCTACCGCACCAGGAAGGGCAGGTGACACGGGATGCTGACAGGGGACCATATCACCGTGCGCTATGGCGATACCGCCGTGGTGGACGATCTGTCGTTCCGCCTGGAGGAGGGTCAGTGGCTGATGCTGGCGGGCCCCAACGGAGCGGGCAAATCCACCCTGATCGAAGCCGTCGCCCGGGGCGTGCCCTATACGGGTTCCATCATGTGGGGCGGGCAGGATATCCGCTCGCTGAAGCCGGCCCAGCTGGCGCGGCGGATCGGTGTGCTGTCGCAGAAAAACGCTGTGGGATACGCCTATACGGTGGAGGAAGTGGCGGGCCTTGGGCGTTACGCTTATAAAGCCGGTTTTTTTTCAGGCCGGGATGATGACGGGGAAAGACAAGTGGAGCGGGCGCTGGAACTGACCGGCCTGACCGAACTGAGGCACGCCAGCATGCTCACCCTTTCCGGCGGCGAGACACAGCGGGCGTTCCTGGCCCAGGTCTTCGCTCAGGATCCGCAGGTGCTGATCCTGGATGAACCGGCCAATCATCTCGATCTTAAGTACCAGCAGCATATTTTCTCGCTGATCCGCTCCTGGCTGCGGGAACCGGGACGGGCTGTGATGTCCGTGGTGCACGATCTGAGCCTGGCCCGGCGCTACGGGTCCCACGCGGTGCTGATGGATCACGGCAGATGTATATCTCAGGGCACGGTCGCGGACGTGATGACGCCGGAAAACCTGCGGAAAGTTTACGATATGGATGTATACGCCTGGATGCGGGACATGCTTAAGCAGTGGGAATGACAGAAGGGCGACCGGGGCATGGGCACATAAACGGCCCGGCAAAGCGTCAAGGCTTTGCCGGGCTGTCTGTCTTTACGGAAAAAACGCGGCTTTTCTGATGAGGGACGGCAGTCGGGGTCGTGCACGATTGATATGTGCCGATCAGGACTGATCGGGATCGGGCCTTAACAGCTCTTACTTGATGATGCTGTTGTTCACCGCGGTGTTGGCGACGGTCATCATCGTGTACAGCATGGCGATGGTGAAGGAGCCCAGGTAGATTTTGCCGGTCTCCTTGAAGTACCGCTGGGTGATGATGATGCCGACAGGGATCAGGACCAGCAGCGGGAACAGGTTGACGATACGCATGGAGTTGAAGGCGAATGTGCCGTCACGCACGATGCCGAAGTACTGGATGAAGATCAGAGCGGCGATACCGGCGATGTTGGCGAAACAGCTGAGCACCGTGACTTTCCACGGGGCACGGCCCTCGATGCGGTTGCCGCCGTTGACCAGCCAGGAATTGATCAGGTAGTAGATGGCGAAGAACGGGAAGTACGCGATGCCGAACAGTACTTTCTCCACGTTGAAGGTCCTCATGGCGATCATCCAGACGCGGAAGTCCGTCTTGAAGCACAGATCCGCGAAATACAGGATCACGTACGCGGCGGTCACGGTCAGCAGAGCCAGCAGGAAACTCTTGCACAGGGGACGAAGCGCGGTCTTGACGCCCCAACTGTCGGGGGATGCACCGTGTTTTTTGCCGTAGGCAAAGTATCCGATCAGGAAAACAGCGAGGATGCACACGCCGACGATCGCGGACCAGATGCCCAGCTCCGTGGTATTGCCCTCACCGAACCACGGGGTCGATGTCGTGGGGGTGAAGGACTTTTTGCCGATCCACACGAACATGACCGGGATGACCAGCAGTGCCGGTATGATCAGGTTGATGATGTAGGTGCCCCAGTACACGGCCTTGGCCGTACCGTCGGAAAGTTTCGGTGCGGGCGGCGCTTCTTTCTTGGCGATGAGCTCGGAGAACCAGGGCACGCTGTGCATGATCCAGGAAGCGAACGGGAACAGGAACATGAGAATGCCGATCAGGCCCAGGCAGTTGAAGAATTCTTTCCACATCCAGATCTGATCTCCGGAATCGATCTTCTCATACCCGGACGGGACGCCGTAGGCCTCATAGAAGAAATCGATGGCGCTGGCAGCGCTCATGATGGAGAAGTGGTTTTTCGGGTGGATCTCCGGGTTCTGGTTGATGACGCGGATATATTCTTTGCCGTCGATGGTCCCACGGTACACTTTGTGATTTTCCACGGGACCTGTCACATCCACGCCCTCGAGCTGATTCACGAAGGTCCGGGCATTGCTGCTTTCCAGATACCTGGCGGGATTATTGTTCACGTCCTCCGCCTTGAAGAACCATTCGTCCCACTTGGCGGCGATGATGCCCCAGTCCACCGTCAGTTTTGTCGGTTCGTCCAGGCCTTCGAACTGATAATCGGTATAGGCGGGATCATAGCCGACTTCGAGGATGGATGATACATAGCGGGGGCCGCCCCGGGCTTCCTGTTCAAGATAGTGACGGAACGTTTCCAGCGCGATCGCGGCGCCCATGGAGTGGCCGGACACGCCGATCTT
>CACZOZ010000183.1:0-6376 GCA_902782865.1 uncultured Eubacteriales bacterium | reverse complement strand
TTATTCTTCCCTGAAGCTCTCCAGGATGGCGCCCGCCGCGTCCTTGCCGGCGCCCATGGCCAGGATCACCGTGGCGGCCCCGGTCACGGCGTCGCCGCCGGCGTAGACCTTGTCCCGGCTGGTGAGGCCGGAGGCGCCTTTGACGATGATGCCGCCCCAGCGCTCGGTGTCAAGCCCCTTCGTGGTGTCCCGGATCAGGGGATTGGGGCTGGTGCCCAAGGCCATGATCACGGCGTCCACCGGGATGGTCTCCTCGCTGCCGGGCACGGGCACGGGCCTGCGGCGTCCGGAGGCGTCCGGCTCGCCCAGCTCCATGCGCTGGCAGGTCATGCTGGTGACATGCTGTTTCTCGTCCCCCTCGATGGAGAGGGGATTGGTGAGGAACTTGAACACGATGCCCTCTTCCATGGCGTGCTCCACTTCCTCGGCCCGGGCGGGCAGCTCATTGCGGGTGCGGCGGTACACCACCGTCACCTCGGCGCCCAGGCGGCGGGCGCAGCGGGCCGCGTCCATGGCCACGTTGCCGCCGCCCACCACGGCGACGCGCTGCCCGCGGTAGAGGGGCGTGTGGCTGGTGATCTTGTAGGCCTTCATCAGGTTGATGCGGGTGAGGAACTCGTTGGCGGAGAACACGCCGTTCAAATTCTCTCCGGGGATGTTCATGAACTTGGGCAGGCCCGCGCCGCTGCCGATGAACACGGCGTCATAGCCTTCTTCCAGGATCTCGTCCACGGTGAGGGTGCGGCCCACGATGGTGTTGAGCCGGATGTCTGCGCCCATGGCCTGAAGGGAGTCGATCTCCGCCTTCACGATGGCCTTGGGCAGCCTGAACTCGGGGATGCCGTAGATCAGCACGCCGCCGGCCTCATGCAGGGCCTCGAAGATCGTCACGTCGCACCCGGCCCGAAGCAGCGTGCCGGCGCAGCTCAGGCCCGCGGGGCCGGAGCCCACCACGGCCACGCGCCGTCCCAGCTTCTTTTCCGGTTTGGCGGGCGTCTGGGCCTTTTCGCGGGCCCAGTCGGCGGCGAAGCGCTCCAGGCGGCCGATGGCCACGCTCTCGCCCTTGATGCCGCGCACGCACTTGCCCTCGCACTGGCTCTCCTGGGGGCACACCCGGCCGCACACGGCGGGCAGGGCGCTGTCCTCCCGGATGATGGAATAGGCTTTCTCAAAGTCCTGCTTCCGGATGGCGGCGATGAAGTCCGGGATGCGGATGCCCACGGGGCAGCCGCTCACGCAGGGTTTGTTTTTGCAGTTGAGGCAGCGGGCGGCTTCCTTCACGGCGGTGTCGGCGTCATACCCCAGGGCCACCTCGGAATAATTGGTCACCCTCTCCTCCGGGCTCTGGGTGGGGATGGGATACTTGGTCATGCGCATATCGGGCATATCACCGGCCTCCTTTCAAGAGATTGCAGGCGTGGTCATAGGCGGCCCTCTCCTGCTCGCGGTACTGGGTGTTGCGGATCATGGCCTGGTCGAAATCGATCTGATGCCCGTCGAAGTCGGGGCCGTCCACGCAGGCGAACACGGTCTTCCCGCCCACGCTCAGGCGGCAGCCGCCGCACATACCCGTGCCGTCGATCATGATGGGGTTCATGCTGGCGATGGTGGGCACGTTGAATTCTTTGGTGAGGGCGCACACGAATTTCATCATGATCAGGGGCCCGATGGTGATCACCTTGTCGTATTTCTCACCGCTCTCGAGCAGGCGGCGCAGGGCGTCGGTCACCAGGCCCTTCTCGCCCCAGGAGCCGTCGTCGCTCATGGGGAAGATCCTGTCGCTCACGGCCCGGAACTCCTCTTCCAGGATCACCAGGTCCTTCGAGCGGAAGCCGATGACGGTGTCCACCTTCGCCCCCAGGTCGTGGAGCTTTTTGGCCACGGGATAGGCGATGGCACAGCCCACGCCGCCGCCCACGATGGCCACATGCCCGATGCCGTCGGTCTCCGTGGCGCGCCCTAAGGGGCCGGCCACGTCGTGCACCATGTCGCCTTCTTTGAGCTGGCTCAGGCGCAGGGTGCCCTCGCCCACCAGCTGGAAGATGATGTCCACGGTGCCCTTTTCCCGGTCATAGCCCGCGATGGTCAGGGGGATGCGCTCCGCGTCATCGTGGGAGCGCACGATCACGAACTGCCCGGGCTCCGCGTGCCGGGCCACGGCGGGCGCGTCCAGGGTGAGCCGGATCACGGTGGGGTTCAGGGTGGTTTTCTTCAGGATCTTGTTCATGGAGCCTCCTTGCTGCCCGATGCGGGATCGGGCGGTCTTGTTCAGCCGGGCATTCGCCCGGATCGCGGTCATTTAACGGGGTCAGGGCAGGCACCGGAGCATCTCTTTGGTCAGCAGCCCGTCGGTGCCGTATCTCTTCTCGCCCTCAAGGCCCGCCAGGCCCAGGCGCAGGCAGGATACGCGCGCGGCCTCGAAGGGGTCCTCCCGGGCGCACAGTTCCGCGGCCAGGATGCCGCTCAGGGCGTCCCCGCTGCCGCCCTTGGCCAGGGCGGGGGTGCCCACGGTGTTGAGGGCCAAGCGCGTTTTGTCCCGGATCACGCTCACGGCGCCTTTTAAGATCACCGCGGCGCCCGTTTTGTCCGTGAGCGCCCCGGCGGCCTTCAGGGGATCGGAAACGATATCCCCGGCAGCCGTGCCCAGGATGCGCGCGGCCTCCCCGGGATGGGGCGTGATCACGGCCCTCTCCGGATATTTGAGGGGGGTGTTTTTCAGCATGTCCAGGGCCCCGGCGTCGATCACGGCCCGGGGGGCTTTTTCCAGCACCGTGAGGACGGCTTCCCGCTTGAAGTCATCCATCCTCAGGCCGCAGCCCACGGCGGCGGCGTCGAAGGCCGGGAGGCCCTCCCGCCACGATGTAAAGGGAAGGCACATGGCGTTGGGCACCAGGGCCTGCAGGATGGGCAGAGACCTTTCCTCGCACAGGATGGTCACCAGCCCCGCGCCGGCCTTGAGAGCGCCCAGGGCGCACATGGCCGCGGCGCCGCACATGCCTGCGTCCCCGCCCACCACCAGCACCCGTCCGCAGGAAGCTTTATGGGCATTCCGCGGCCGGTGCCTCCGCAGGGCCTCGTAGTCCCCGGCCTCATAAGCGGGGATGCCCCGGTCATCGTGGGTAAAGCCCACGTCCTGTATCCTCAGGGCGCCCACCCGGTCGGGGCACTGCGTCAGGACCAGGCCGGTTTTCGGGGCGTGGAAGGTGACGGTCACGTCCGCCCTCACGCACACATCCATGGGGCGGCCGGTATCCGCGTCCATGCCGGAGGGCACGTCGGCGGCGATCACGAAGGGGGCGGTGCCGATCTTTTCGATCAGATCGGGGTACGGGCCCTCAAGGGGGCGGGCAAGGCCGATACCGAAAAGGGCGTCCACCGCGGCGTCGATCCCGGTAAAGCGCGCGCTCCCGGGGTCCGTCGTCACGGGGATGCCCAGATACTTTAAGGTCTTCTGCTGGAGGAGGTTCTCTTCCGTGAAGCGGGAGCCCACAAGGAGCGCTTCGGCCCGCCCGCCGTGAAGGTGAAAGAGCCGGGCGGCCGCCAGGCCGTCGGCGCCGTTGTTGCCCGCGCCGCACACGAAGAGCGCCCGCCCCCCGGGGCAGCGCTCCCACAGGGCCTCCTCAAGGCCCCGGGCGGCTGTCTCCATGGGCAGCAGGGAAGGCACGCCCATGGAAAACGCGGCCTTTTCCGTGTCGCGCATCTCTTGTACGGTCAGGTATCTGAGCATGGTCCTCCTTCCCCGCGGCCGATCACGCAGAACGCCGCGGCGATGCCGCCGTCATGGCTGATGCTCAAAAAAGCGCTGTCGGCGTCAAAACGCTCAAGGGCTTCCCTCACCGCCCCGTTCATCACGTAACAGGGAGCGCCGGCGGGGGTGTGGCCGATCACGATGTCCCGCATATGAACGCCGCCCAGCCCGGTGCCCAGGGCCTTCAGGAAGGCTTCCTTGGCGCAGAAGAGGCCGGCGGCGCTCTGGGGCGCCATGGCCCCGCGGCTCCTCACCCAGGCGGCCTCCTCTTCGCTGAAGGCCGCGCGCATCAGCCGCGCGCGGGCGTCCTCGTCCTCCCAGCGGCTCACGGCGCTCACATCCACGCCGATCCCGCGGATCATCTGGACCAGGCCACGGCGTTGAAGATGGCCCGGGCCATCACTTCCGCGGCGGCGGCGCACAGCTTGATCAGGTTCACCTCGGCGCTCACCCGGCCGGTGGCCAGGGAGAAAACGGTGTCCCCGTCCATCTGGGTGTGCACCGGGCGGATGGTGCGGGCCAGGCCGTCATGGGCCGTGTCCGCCAGGCGGTTCAGCTGGGCCTTGGTGAGCTTGCAGTCCACCGCCACCACGCCGATGGTGGTGTTGCTGCCCGGCGGGCTCAGGCGGATGGTCTGGGGCGCGGGGGCCTGGCCGAAGAGCAGCCCTTCCGCCAGCACCTGGCTGCCGTCGGGCATCCTTCCGCAGGCCACGGGCTTGCCGGTGACGGGGTGGTACACGTCGCCCACGGCATTCACCGCCGCGATGGCGCCCACCGTGACGCCCTCGGGCAGGGTGACGGAGGCGGAGCCCACGCCGCCCGGATGGGGCACCGCGCCGGGCACCAGTTTGCCCACGGTGGCACCGCAGCCGGCGCCGTAGGGGCCCTGCTTGAACATCTTGGACGCGTTGGCGCAGGCCAGGCGGCCCATCACCGCGTCCGGCCGGGCGTAGGGATCGCCCACGCTCAGGTCATAGAGCACGGCGGCGGGCACGATGGGCACCCGGGCCACGCCCATGTCCAGGCCCACGCCGCTCTGCTCCAGATAGCGCATCACGCCGCCCGCGGCTTCCAGGCCGTAGGCGCTGCCGCCGGAGAGCACCACGGCGTGCACCGTTTCCACGAAATTCTCGCTCCGGAGCAGGTCGGTCTCCCGGGTACCGGGGGCCGCCCCGCGCACGCTGCCGCCGCCGGTGGCGCCGTCCCGGCCGCAGAGCACCACGGTGCAGCCGGTCTTTCCCGCCGTGTTCTCGGCCTGGCCCACCCGGATGCCGTGCACATCCGTGATCAGGCCGGGGAAGGGTCTCAGTCTCGCGCTCATACCGCACCTCCGTCAATGCCGTCGAGCCATCCGATCAGGTCTTTGAGCACTTCGTCCCTGTTGGTCTCGTTGAAAAGCTCGTGCCGCGCGCCCGGGTACAAGAGGCATTTGACGCGCTTCATGCCCGCGTCCAGGAAGCTCTTTTCCACTTCCCTCACGCCCGCGCCCATGGCCCCCACGGGATCCCTGTCCCCGGAGATGAACAGGACGGGCATGTCCGGGTCCATGACTTTGAGGCGTTTTTGATCGGTCAAACGCGTCAGGCCGCCGAAAAAGTCCCTGAAGGCCCTGCCCGTGAAGGTGAACCCGCACAGCGGGTCGGATACGTACTTGTCCACTTCCTTCTCATCCCGGCTCAGCCAGTCAAAGGGGGTCCTGGCCGGGGCGAAGGCCTTGTTGTTGCCGGAAAAGGCGATCCTGTCCACCAGGGCGGCGGGCTTGCCGGGGGGTGTCAGGCCCGCGAGAACGCTGCCCGCCATGGCGAGGGGACGGCCGTAGCTGCCCGTGCCGGACAGGATGAGGGCGCTCAGTTCCCCGGGCCACACAAGGGCGTACTCCCGGGCCAGGAAGGAGCCCATGGAGTGCCCCAGAAGGATGAGGGGCGTCCCGGGGAAGCGCCCGGAAAGATATCCCGTGACCTTGTGGGCGTCCTCCAGGATCTTTTTCCAGCCGTCCTTTTCACTGAACCAGCCCAGACGATCCTTCGGCCAGTCCGGGCCGTGGCCCCGGTGGTCGTGCCCGGCCACCAGATATCCCGCCCCGGCCAGGGCGCGGGCCGGGCGGTCATACCGGGAGATATGCTCGGCCATGCCGTGCAGGATCTGCACCACGCCTTTGGGCTCGCCCTCCGGGATCCACATCGTCAGGGCGATGGGGGGCACGCCGCTCTCCCGGGGGAGCTTTACGTTCTCGATACGCAAGGGAAAACGCCTCCTTACAGCTGGTACAGCCCCACTTTTTTGTAGACCTTCCTCAGGGTCTTCCGGGCCAGGGCGTAGGCCCTCTCGCTGTTCTCTTTGAGGATCTGGTTGAGGGCGTCCTTGTCCGCCATGATCTGCTTGTATCTCTCCTGCACCGGGGCGATCTCCTTGATCACCGCTTCCGCCGCCGCGTCCTTGAGGGCGCCGTAGCCCAGGCCGCTCAGGTCCTTTTCCACGTCCTCGGGGGTCTTGTTCTCCAGGGCGGCGATGATGGTCAGCAGGTTGGATACGCCGGGCTTGTTCTCCGGATCGAAGCGGATCTCGGTCTCGGAGTCCGTCACCGCGCGGCGGATCTTCTTGCGGATGATGTTCGGCTCGTCCAGGATG
>CACZOZ010000182.1:0-6114 GCA_902782865.1 uncultured Eubacteriales bacterium | reverse complement strand
GGATGTACGAGATGTTCATGGGCGCCTTCGACCAGGCCATCCCGTGGAGCAACAACGGCGCCCGGGGCTGCCGCAAATTCCTCGACCGGGTATGGCGCCTGCAGGACAATATCCTGGACGGGGACGAGTACCGGAACGAGATGAAGGTGCTGATGAACCAGAGCATCAAAAAGGTCTCCGAGGACTACGAGAAGATGAAGTTCAACACCGCCATCGCCCAGATGATGACGCTGGTGAACGAATTCTACCAGAAGGGCGTCAACAGGGCCGAATTCAAGACCCTGCTGCTCCTGCTGGATCCCGTGGCGCCCCATATCTGCGAGGAGATCTGGCAGATCATCGGCGAAAAAGAGCCCGTTTACAAGCAGGCCTGGCCGAAGTGGGACGAGAAATACCTCAACGACGACACCGTGGAGATCGCCGTGCAGATCAACGGCAAGATCAAGTGCAGGCTGGTGGTGCCCCGCGACATGACCCGCGAGGAAGGCACCGCGGCGCTGCCCGGCCGGGAAGAGGTGCTCCCCTTCCTGGAAGGCAGGACCGTCGTCAAGGCCATCTACGTGCCCGGCAGGCTCCTCAATCTGGTAGTCAAATAGGTCCCGCCGCGTATTTCTCCGCGCTCCGTTCTCCGGGGCGCGGTTTTTTTGCCTTTTTATCCAACATATTGTGTTTTTTTTGAAAATAAACGCAGATATTGACTCAAAATCGCAAAAAACCAGTGGCAATTATTTGAAATTTCTGTTATGATTTATATGTATAACTTTAAGCATCCACCCGATCACGCCGATGAAGGGGTAACTTGATATGTGGAAGAAACTAAGCCTGACGCTCATCGTCATTTGTATGATCCTCATTGCCGCCGCGGGAGCGGAAGGGGCCCTCACCGTCGAGTTCGGGACCGACGCCCCCGCCGCCGGGGAAACGGTGCGGGTCCTGCTGAGCAGTGACGACGAAAACGCTTCCCGGGTCATCGTCAACGCCACCATGGTGTACATGAACGGCACGGCAGACCTGATGCTGGTGGGACAGAGCGTCCCCCTTGAGAACGGGAAAGCCGTGATCGAGCTGACCCCCGCCCACGCCGGGACCCTGAAGGTGGAAGCCCGCCGCGCCGGAGATGACGAAGAGAGCGTATACAAACTGGTGAAAGTCACCGGAGACGCGGAGACCTGGCCCACCGGCACCGTGACGGCGCCGGAGACATGCATGGTGCAGGACCGGGTGCTCTGGGGGATCGCCCCTCAAGGCGCTCAGGCGCCCTACACCGTGAGATACCACGTCACCCTGTTCAGCGAAAACGGCGGGGTGAAGGATGCCGCCTCCGGCATCTACCGGAGCGACGGTGAGACCGTCTGGTGCGAGACCGTGTTCGGCGAAACGGGATCAGCCAGGCTGGAGGCCGAGATCACCGACAGGAACGGCCTCAAGTGCTATACGGAAAAGGAGATCACGATCCAAAGGCGCCCCTTCTACACGGCTGTGGAGAAGACCCTGCTCAGGGAGGGCGAGTCCCTGCAGATCCATCCCTATACGGACGAAGACCCCTGGCGCTTCATCAGCAGCGACGAGAGCGTGCTCACCGTGGGCGAGCACGGACAGGTCACCGCCCTGCAGGCCGGCAGCGCCACCGTGAGCGTGACCAGTGACGAGAACAATCATCGGGAACAGATCCCCTTCGTGGTCAGCCCCCGGGGCGAAGAAGTGGTCTGTGATCCCGTCACCCTGCCGGTGGGCCAGAGCGCGAAGCTGGAGCCCCGGCTCAGGCCGGAAGGGGCCGAAAGCGGGGGCTGGATCTTCGTATCCACCCGGCCCGACGTGATCCGGATCGATGAGGACGGCACCGTGGAAGCCCTCCTCCCCGGTGAGAGCAGCGTCGTGGTCATCTGCGGGGCCGATCCCCGGCTGACGGCCGCTGTTCCGGTCCGGGCCGCGGGTCCCGAGGAAGAATACATCCTGCCCTTCACGGACGGCATCGCCCTGGAAACGGACGAGGGCGGGGCTTTCCTCACGGCGCGCTACGGCGCGCAGCTGGCTGACAGTGACAGCGAATACACCCTCACCCTCAAGCGGGACGGCGAGATCTACGCCGTCAAGCAGCGCTCGGGAGACGGCCAGGTGCGCTTCGCCATCCATCCGCTGAAGGAGGGCCGCTATACCCTGGACACCACCGTGCGGGACGGGGACGGCAGAACGGTCACCGTCACCTCCGGAGCGGACATCGTGCCGGACGGCAGGGGCGGATATGAGCTGAAGAACATCACGGAGCATGAGCCTGAGGTGCTCTCCGAGGAGATCGGGATCGATCTTGACGACACCGTCTATGTGGGCGTCCCCCAGAAAGCGCTCGTCACCGTATCCCCCGAGGGGGCGGAGCCCGCGATCAAATGGGCCAGCTCCGATCCGGACGTGATCGACGTGGATGAGTTCGGCGGTATCACGGTGCTCAAAGACGGCTATGCCGTCATCACCGCCACCGCCCTGGACCATACCGGCGTCACCGCTTCACGGGAAGTGCGGGCCGTGACCGAGACCCTGAGCGTCGGGGATCTCCCGGATGAGATCCGTCCCGGCGACAGCTTTCCCCTCCGGGTCACGAGCGGCACCGGCACCGGCTACGTGTACAGGTTCTCATCCACCGATCCCGGCATCCTGACCGTCGAGAACGGCGTGCTCACGGCGAAAAAGACGGGCACCGCCGCGGTGATCGTCCGGGCGGAGGATAAAGGCCTTGAGATCAGCGTGCCCGTGACGGTGCTGGAATGCCTGCACCGGGACGGGGAGTGGCGCGTCGACTCGGAAGCGACCTGTGTGCGGCCCGGGCAGGAGAGCTTCCACTGCGCCGTCTGCGGCCAGGTCCCCTTCAGCCGGGAGATCCCGGCCACGGGGCACGACCGGGGCCGCTGGAGCACCCTCATCCCTCCCACGCAGAGCTTTGCCGGGCAGAAGGGGCGCGCCTGCACCGCCTGCGGCGAGATCGTGGAAAAAGCCGTGATCCCCGCCCTGGACTATACGCTGATGAACGGGAACACCGCCGGCCTGGAAGGCCTCTATCTCCGGGACTACGACCCCGCGGTGAAGGAATGGTACATGTTCGCCCCCGTCGATCTGACGAAAGACGGTGTCAGCACCTTCCGCCTGATCGCCAGCAACATGCTGGTGATCGGCACGGTGACCGCCCGGGTGGAGGACGGCAGCCTGACCGTGTCCTACGACCTGGTGGATGATGAGCTGACCTTCACCGACGAGTTCATCACCTTCCTGCCCGCTCCCGGCGGTTACGGATCCGTGGATCTCAGCGGGATGAAGAACTACGCCTTCGAGGTGCCCGTCAGCATCCGTGATGACCTGGGCGGCGCCGGGACCGCCTGCATGCTCATCATCAACCGCCTCAATTACAACGGGTGCGAGAGCCCCTATCCCAAATACAAGGAGACGGACCCGGCCCATCAGCAGTCGGCCGAACAGCTCCGGAAGCTGCTGGAGAGATGACCGCGCGAAAGCCGGATCAGTGACCGGTCTTCCATAAAAAATCACGGCATGATGACCTTTTAAGAGACCGTCATGCCGTGTTTCTTTTATGTGATGCCCTACCGGCGGGCATCGTCCCGCGCGAAAGCTCCCCGTCAGGCGAAAAGCAGGTCTGAGACCTCGTCAAGGTCAGCGCAGACCTTCACGCCCGCCGTGAGGAGCCTTTTCCGGCTCTGGTGCCCGTTGGCCACCAGCACGCAGCCGCATCCCGCCGCCTCCGCCACGAACGCGTCATGGAGCGTGTCCCCGATGAAGACCGTTTCGTTCCGATCCCATTTGAGATCCTTAAGCACCCGGAGGGCCAGGGAGACTTTCTCCTTGGCATAGATATCGCCGATGCCGTAGGCGGGGCAGTTGTCCCGGATCCGGGGGCGGGTGCCGAGCTGGCTCACAAGGTGCTCCTGCTTGGAGGCGGAGATGATGATCTGCTGCATACGGGCGTCCCGGATCCTGTCCGTCAGCTTGAGTGCCCCGGGCTGGAGGGGGCAGGCTCCCTCCCCCGCCATATAAGCGTCCATCCACTGATGCGCCGCCGGGATGAACACTTCCGGCCCGATGCCCAGCGAGGCGTAGTATTCCTTCACGGGGAAGGAAAAGCGCTCACGGTAATCCTCAAGATCCCTGATCGGCGTCAGCCCCCGCGACATGAGGAGCCGGTTGGTGATATCCAGGCAGAAGCCCATATCGTCAAGCAGCGTCCCGTTCCAGTCCCATACCACATACTGATACTTCATAGTCCCTCCCGCCCCTTTTCGGAGCCCTCCGCCGGGACAGATTACCATAAATCATCCGTTCGCGCAATCATCGCGCCGCGTCGGCGTGACGTACCACTTGCAAGGAAGCGGAAAATACGGTATACTAATGATGTCCCTTTATGCGAAGGGACAGGTGTAATGCGGCTGAAGGAGGTCCGGCATGGAATACAAGATCAAAAACGAGATCGGCACCATTTACATCAACGAGGACGTGATGCTGAAGATGGTAGGTTATGCCGTGCTCGAATGCTACGGCATCGTCGCCATGTCCTCCAAACGGGCTAAGGACGGCATCGTGGAGTGGCTCGGCCGGGAAAACCTGAGCAAGGGCGTACAGATCCGCCAGGCTGACGACATGCTGGACGTGGACCTGTTCATCGTCGTGGAGTACGGCGTTTCCGTCGCGGAGGTCTGCAAGACCATCGTGGAAGTCGTGCAGTACAAGCTGGAAAGCATGACCGGCGTCAAGGTGCGCAAGGTCAATATCTCCGTGGAAGGGATCCGCGTCTAATATTGTTGGGAGGTTCCTAAGTTGATTCAGTCAAATACGATCGACGGGCTGCTGCTCCGGGAAATGGTGATCGCAGGTACGGCCCAGTTGGATAAGAACCGTGAAATGGTAGATGCCCTGAATGTTTTCCCCGTACCGGACGGGGACACGGGCACCAATATGTCCCTGACGATGAACAGCGCGCTGCGCGAGATCAACGCCAAGGAATTCAATGACGCCTCATCGGCGGCGGACGCCCTCTCAAGAGGCGCCTTAAGGGGTGCCCGGGGCAACAGCGGCGTGATCCTCAGCCAGATCCTGCGCGGTTTCTCCAAAGAGATCTCCGGCAATCCCCAGATCACGCCGGAACTGTTCGCCCGCGCGCTCAAGCGCGGCGCTGACACGGCTTACAAAGCCGTGATGAAGCCCAAGGAGGGCACCATCCTGACCGTGGCCCGCGTGCTGAGCGAGGACGGCGTCCGGCTGTGCAGCACCAAGGAAGTGGGCTTCGAGGAGCTGTTCAACACCCTGCTCAAGAGCGGTGAGGCGATACTGCAGCGCACCCCCGAGATGCTCCCCGTGCTCAAGGAAGCGGGGGTCGTGGACGCGGGCGGCCGGGGCTTTCTGTTCATCCTGACCGGCTTTTATATGGCCCTCAACGGCGGCGAGATGCCTGCCGGTGAGCAGAAGGGACCGGGTGAAGAGCTCATTTCCGAGGAGGAGAGCCCCTTCACCTATCATCAGGAATTCACTCTCCGGCACATCAAGGAGACCGTGACGGAAGAGAGCGTCAACATCTTCCGCCGGCAGCTCAACCGTATCGGCCAGAACGTGAAGGTGGACCGCAACGATGACGTCATCGCCTGCTCCCTCTTCACCAACGACCCCGGCAAGGCCCTGCAGTACGGCCTGGACGTGGGCGAGATCATCGACAGCAGGCTGACGAACCTGAAGGAAGAGCGCCGCAAGTCCATGCCGGAAGAACCCGACAAAAGCGAAGCGGCCGCCGAGAAGAAAGAGCACAAGCCCTACGGCTTCGTGAGCGTCTCCCTGGGTGAAGGCTTCGCGGCCATCTTCAAGGACCTGAAGGTGGATGTCATCGTGGACGGCGGGCAGACCATGAACCCCTCCATCGACGATCTGGCGAAGGCCGTGGACACCATCAACGCCGACACGGTGTATATCCTGCCCAACAACGGCAACGTGATCCTGGCCGCGCAGCAGGCCGCCAAGCTGTGCGACAAGAACGTGAAAGTCATCCCCACGAAGAACGTGGCCATGGGCATCGCGGCTCTCGTGGCTTTCCAGCCGGATCAGGACGCCGACGCCAACGCGGAGATG
>CACZOZ010000181.1:0-8713 GCA_902782865.1 uncultured Eubacteriales bacterium | reverse complement strand
GGCGATCTGGGCGTTCTTGCGGATCTGCTCCACGTTGTCGATGCCCATGTTCTCGATGGTGCCGGCGTTGTCGCGGAAGTTCTGGATATTGAAGTTCACCACCTCGATGCCCAGCTTCTGCATGTCCGGGATCACGTTCTCGGTGACCTTCTTGGCCACGCCCTGCCGGTCCTGCACCATTTCCTTCAGGCCCACGGAGCCCACGATCTCACGCATATTGCCTTCCAGCACCTGGGTGACCATGGCTATCAGCTGGTTCTGGTTCATGCCCAGCAGGGATTCGGCCGCTTTCTCAAGGAGCTCCGGGTCGCTGGAGATCTTCACGTTGGCCACGCCGTCCACCATCACGTTGATGAACTCATTGGTGGGCACGGCCTCGCTGGTCTTCACGTCCACGGTCATCACCTGCAGGGAGATCTTGTCCACCCTCTCCAGGAAGGGCATCCGCCAGCCGGCCTTGCCGATGAGGATCCGGCGCTTGCCCATGCCGGAGATGATGTAGGCCGTGTCCGGGGGCGCCTTCTGGTAGCCTAAGATGAACAGTAGCACGGCCAGGGCCGCCAGGGCGGCCGGGATGTAGTAGTAAAGCATCGTTCCGCGTCCTCCTTTCACGGTCTTGGGGGCTTTGGGCCCCGGGTCATTCGGTACGGGGCCAGTATACCCCGCCCCCCGCCGGGCGCAAGAGGAACGCGCCGAGTTGTCAGGTCTATTGTCCCAATTGACGCCGGAGCGTCGTTCCCGGCCGCCGGGAACAGGAAAAATACCGTCCGGGTATTGCATAATTATACGCAAAATCTGTATAATCATGTATCGACCGGACGAGGAGAAGGAGGAAGACCCATGACGAAACGTGAAAAGATCATCGCTTACGCGGACAAGCAGGAAAATATCTACCGTCAGATCGCCCTGGATATCCACGAGCACCCGGAGGTGAGCAACTATGAGTTCTTCGCCTGCGAGCGCCTGAGCGGCCAGCTCAAACAGGAGGGCTTTGACATCACCGTGGACGTGGCGGGGCACCGCACCGGCTTCACTGCCGTGTACAAGTCGGGAAAACCCGGGCCCGTGCTGGTCTTCCTGGCGGAATATGACGCCCTGGCCGCTCTGGGCCACGGCTGCGGCCACAATCTGTTCGGGCCCACGAGCGCCCTGGCGGCCTCGGCGCTCAAGCAGGTGATCGACGAGACCGGCGGCGAGATCCGGGTGTACGGCACGCCCGGGGAAGAGGGCGGCGAAAACGGCGGCGCCAAGGCTAATTTCGTGCTCAAAGGATTTTTCAAGGATGTGGACGCCGCCCTGTGCGTGCATCCCGGGGACCGGGACGAGGCCACGGGGCCGAGCCTGGCCAACCTGCCGGTGGATATCGAGTTTTGGGGAAAGCCCTCCCACGCGGCGGCCGCGCCGGAAAAGGGCATCAACGCGCTGGACGCCCTGATCCTCACCTATAACGGCATCAGCGCCCTGAGGCAGCATGTCACCCCGGACATCCGGATCCACGGGATCATCACCCACGGCGGGGACGCCCCCAACATCGTGCCCGAATACGCGGCGGCCAAGTTCTACTTCCGCGCCGCGTCGGTGCCCCGGCTCAACGCGCTGTACGAGAGGATCAAAGGGATCGTCAAAGGCGCGGAGGAGATGACCGGCGCCAAGGGACGCATCGAGCCCTATCAGGTGTGCCTGGACAACACGATCCCCACCCCGTCCTTCGACGAGGTCTACGCTAAAGAGATGGCCCTGCTGGGCAGGGAGCTGCGCCCGCGGGATCCCAAACGCGGCATCGGCTCCAGCGATGTGGGCAACGTGTCCCAGGTGGTGCCCACGATCCAGCCCAGCATCTGCATCACCGACGGCCCCACTCCCTGGCACACGGAGGAAGCCAAGGCCGCCGCCAGGTCCGAAAAAGGGCTGGCTTCCGTGGCCCTGGGCGCGAAAGCCCTGGCGCTCACGGCTCTGGACCTGATCGAGGATCCCGCGCTGCTCATGAAGATCAAACAGGA
Source organism: uncultured Eubacteriales bacterium (assembly GCA_902782865.1). Taxonomy (GTDB): domain Bacteria; phylum Bacillota; class Clostridia; order Christensenellales; family Aristaeellaceae; genus RUG756. The sequence continues at coordinate 6,713 of CACZOZ010000181.1, read as the reverse complement.
TCACGCCAAAGCCGTGGCGGAGCAGTGACCCAAACACAGCGGCCTTTACTTTCGGGGCGCGAAAGGGTATAATCGCGGCAGATACAAGCCCATTATCACCTGATCCCCAAGAAGGAGGCTGATCATGATGGATCGCAGGATCGTGTCGCTGCTGTTATGCCTGACGCTGGTTTTGTCCGCGGTGCCCTTTTTGTCCGCCGCCGCGGCGGAGGACGTGGGCCTGAACCCGCCGCCGGAGTGGTGGGGTATGTCCAGGACCGCCTTCACCTCCGCCTACAAGGACGAGCAGTTCACCGAGATCGAGGTGGACAAGACCAAGGCCCTGGTGCTGCCGGGGATCGAGTTCACCAAGGACCTGACGCTGGACATGGTGTTCCGTTTCGCCGAAAAGGAGGCGGGCAAGAGCTGGTACGGCCTGAGCGAGATCGTGTACCTGACGCCCCTGACGGGCAAAAAGTTCACGGACAGCCAGCTGAAGGCGTATTTCAGGGATCTGCAGAAGATCCTGGTGAACCAGAACGGGAAAGCGTCGAAGACCGGCACCGATGAGGCCGTGTGGGCGCTGGAGGATGTCACCGTCACCCTGGCCGTGAAGGCCTACCGGAAACTGAACGGCTCCTCGAACAAGACCGTGGGCGTCACCTATACCCGCGGCGCCGCCGCCGCGGATACGGAAAAGACCAAGACTTCCGCCGGTACCCGCAGCGCCCGGGGCGCAAAGAGCGGCGCCCTGAAGGCGGCTGTCCAGGCCACCTGCGGCGACTACAACCACGTGGGCGACAAGTGGACCTACGCCTACTACGTGAACGGCACGAAGGTGACCGACGGAAAGAGCTTCACCTTCAATGTGGGGGACGAGGTGGCCTTCAAAGCCGTCATCACCGAGGAAGACTCCACACCGGACGTGGGGGAGAACACCGTCACCCGGGTGATCACCGAGAAAGACCTGCAGGAGGGCTTCAAGCAGAGGTTCACCGTCAGCGTCACGGAGAACGGCGGGCGGTACAACGGCTCCACGGCCAGGTTCACCGTCACCTTCAGCTTCACCAAATAACGATGTTGATACAATGACAGGGGCCGCCTCAAATGAGGCGGCCCCTGTTCTTCGTGACATGATACGCTTTTCCGGTACATATAAGGATCATGTGTCAGGATCCCGCAGAATGATATCGGTCATCTGCCATGGTACAAAACGCTTTCGAATGCAATCGTTTGATGACAAACCGTGAACACGGCGTCATAAGGTCATTTGACTGAAAACAGCTTTCTCCCCTGTTCATAGGCGGTCCTCAAATGCTTTTCCTTATTTTTCTCCCGCAGTTCACTTTCCCGGGAAGTGCTGTCGAACACGATGAGCTCCGCCTGTTCCACGCGGTCGAAAAGCCTGTCGCCCAGCATCACCCTTTTCATGCTGCTGAGGAGACCGGTCTCCTCCAGCTTTTCCAGGGGATTGCCCGCGGAGCACAGGATCAGTCCTTTTTTGAGGGTCTTCATGCTCCTTTGGCCGTACGCGAAGCCATAAGTCCACACCCTGTCGAACCATCCCACCAGTTTGGCCGGCGCTTCCGACCAGAACACCGGATAGATGAACACGATCGCGTCCGACGCGTTGATCTTTTTCTGCTCGGCCAGCACGTCCCCGGCCGGGTCCGGCGCGGTTTGATAATACGCGTCCCGGAGGTACTCCTCCTCGGTCATATCCGTTTTGAAATCCATTTTGTACAGATCGGAAAGGATATGATCATGCCCCGCGTCCGTGAGGCCCCTGATAAAGGCGTCGCGGACGCAGCGGGTGAAGGAATCCTCCGAGGGATGGCAGTACACGATGAACGCTTTCATACGATCCTCCTCCCGCCGCGGGTCAGATCAGCTCTCTTAAGTCCCTGATCGTCGGATACGGCGTTTCCGGCGCCGGACCCGGCTTGACGGCGATCAGGATGGGCGTGATCTGAAGGGCCGCGGCACCCTCCAGGTTGCGGGGGACATCGTCGATGAACACCGTGTCCTCCGCGGGGACTTTGGCTTTCCTCAGCGCGTCCTGATAGATCCGCGGGTCGGGCTTGAAGGCGCCCACGAAGCAGCTGTAGGTATGAAAAGAAAAGTACTTCGCGATGCCCAGGTGCTCAAGCTGCCCCGAGATGCTGGGCCAGGTGTCGGATATCACGCCGAGGGTATGGCTCCTGCTGAGGGCTTCCGTCACTTCCTTTGCCCCGGGGCAGGGGATGTAGTTGTCCATATTGAAGGCGCGGTCCTCGGCGATCTCAAGGGCCAGCGCCGGCGAGAAGGCCAGATCCAGCGCGTCGGACAGGATCATATAGTACCGGCGGAACTGCTCACATTCCTCCTCCGCGGTGGTGACGTGATGGCGCCGTGAAAGGAAGGCCAGTCCCACGTCCAGCGCGCGCCGGATATCCTCATCGCTCCTCATTTTGAGCCTTTGGCCGGCCGCCTCAAGGAAGGCGCCGGTCATCATCCAGTCCCCCGACGCGGGCATGTCCAGGGTATATCCCACGTCAAAAAAGATCACTTTTTTGTTTTTCAGTATCGGCAGCATCGTTATTCCTCCCCGATGTCCAGATAAGCTTTGTATCGGCGATACTGGATCTTCAGCAGCGGCTCTTCCGGGATCAGGCTGAGAAACGTGTCCGGATCCGCCCACCGCCAGCCCGCGGTCTCGCCCGGCTGCAGCCGCACCCGGTCTTTGGGGCCGTCCACCACCGCCAGATAAGTATGGAGCACGGAATGGCTCTCCGGCCTCAGCTCGGTGCCGAGGGGGACCAGGTCGTCCGCGGTCAGCCCCGTCTCCTCCAGCATCTCCCTTTTCGCGGCTTCCTCCGGCGTTTCGCCCGCCAGGGCGGAGCCGCCCGCGCCGGCTTCCAGGCATCCGGGATAAATATCCTTGTTCGGGTCCCGGCGCATCAGGAGGAGATCCCCGTCCCGGTGGCGGATCAGCACGTCGCACACGATGTGGTACCGCCCCTCCGGGATCTCTTTGGCGTATCTGCGCTCCCAGGTCTGGCCGGTCCTGCGGCCGAACTCGTCATACAGGTCCCATTTTTCCATCGTTCATCCTCCCGTTCAGGCCTTCATCATATCACATCACGCGCCGTTTGACAGTATGTTTCGCCGGGATCCTGTTACACTTGTAAACAGATCTGTGATATCCGGAACTTTTTCTCCCGCTCGCGCGTATATAAGGTGTGACGATGATGCACCGCCCGCGCTTCACACGCCGGGACGAAGGATAAGGAGGACCCACCCATGAAAAAGAAACTGACCGCGCTGATCCTCGCGATGATGATGATCCTGCTGTGCGCCGGGAACGCCCTGGCCACGGAGCGCTTCCTGCAGAAGGGCGACACCGGCGACGAGGTGCGTCAGGTGCAGGACCGCCTGATCGCGCTCAAATACCCCCTGAGCATTTTGAGCCTGGAATACCTGGGCAGGAGCTTCGGGGCGGACACGGAGAAATGCGTGACCCTGTTCCAGAACAGGAACGGCCTTCTCGCATCCGGCATCGTGGACGACATGACCTGGGACGCCCTGTTCGGTGACGACGCCGAGGTCTGGGTCGACAACAGCTGGAACGCTCTGTATGACGTGGCGGAGGAGGACGGGTATCTGAGCTGGAACGGCATTGCCGCCTATGCCACGGGCATGCCCGTGATGATGGCTGAGATCCCGTGGAACACCGAGGAGTACACCCAGTTCGCGGAGAACGGGTTCCGCTCCGTGGCCGCGGCCCCCCTGTCCACCTTCGCGGCGGACGTGGACACGAGCGCCTATTCCCGGGTGCGTTCCCGCATCCTGAAGGGGCTGAGCGTATCGCCGGACAGCGTGCGGGTGGAGGAGATGCTCAACTATTTCCGTTACGATTACGCGGGCCCCAGGGGGGACGAGCCCTTCGGCGTCACGATGGAGATGGCCCGCTGCCCCTGGAACGAAAAGACCCTGCTGCTGCAGATCGGCCTGCAGGCCAGGGTGATCTCCCGGGAAGACCGGCCGGCCCATAACCTGGTGTTCCTGATCGACACCTCCGGCAGCATGGAGGGGGCGGACCGGCTGGATCTGGTCAAGCGGGCGTACCTGCTGATGCTCGAGGAGCTCAATCCCACCGACACCGTATCCATCGTGGCCTACGCTTCCCAGGACCGGGTGGTGCTGGAGGGCATGCCCGTCAGGAACACCGCGGCCATCATGGAAGCGATCTCCGATCTGGAAGCGGGCGGCTCCACCAACGGTTCCGCGGGCCTGATCAGGGCGTATGAGCTGGCGGAGAAATACTACGTGGAGGGCGGGGTCAACCGCATCATCCTGGCCACCGACGGGGACCTCAATGTGGGCGTGACCTCCACCGGGGACCTGGCGCGCCTGGTGACGGAAAAGAAAAAGGCCGGCGTCGGCCTGACGGTGATGGGCTTCGGCTACGGCAACCTGAAGGACAACAAGCTGGAGGCCCTGGCGGACTACGGCGACGGCAACTGCTGGTATATCGACACGATCCATGAGGCCCGTAAAGCCCTGGTCACCGAGGCGGACGGCACCTTCATCACTGTGGCCAAGGACGTGAAGCTCCAGCTGGACTTCAACCCCGCGAAGGTGTCCGGCTACCGGCTCATCGGTTACGAGGACCGTCTGCTGGCTCCCGAGGATTTCCATGACGACACCAGGGACGGCGGCGAGATCGGCAGCGGCCACCGGGTCACCGCCCTGTATGAGATCGTGCCCGCCGGCAGCGACTTTGATTTCGGCGCCGCTCAGAGCAGATACGCTCCGGCGCCCTCCCCGGAGGATGAGGACGGGGAATGGCTCACCCTGAGCGTCCGGGCCAAGAAGCCGGACAGTGACGTGAGCGATCTGTACACCTATCCCCTCACGGGCGAGCCCGCCGGGGCCCTGAGCGACAACATGACTTTGGCCGCCGCGATCGCCGAGACCGCCATGCTGCTCCGGGACAGCCCTTACAAGGGCAGCAGCACGTATGAAAGCGCCCTGGAGCTCCTCAGGAGCAACTCAAGCGTCGTGGGCGACCCCTGCAAGGAGGAGTTCCTCTACCTGGTGGGCCTGCTGGCCAGGTGAGGGACCTGAGGAAACAGATCGCCGGATATAGTTATCCCGCCGGTTTTTCGCCGGCGGGATCATCTTTTGTCCGTCTGTTTTTCAGGCCCGGGGTCCTTCCCCGTCCCGCGCCGCTTCGGCCTCGCAGTAGAGGCAGCGCCACACCGGCGCGTTCTTCGATCCGGAGCGGATGAAAGCGGGCTCGAGCTCCTGCTCGGTGCGGGATATGCACCGGGGGTTGACGCATTTGAAGCCTTTGGGGGCCTGCACCGGGGGCTTTTCGACGGCCGGCTCCTCCAGGAGCTTCAGGATCAGGGCCATGCGCATGTACTTGCCATAGAGCACCTGCTTGAAATAGCAGGCGCGTTCGTCCGCGTCCACGGCCACGCTGATCTCATTGACCCGGGGCAGGGGATGGAGCACGATCATGTCCTCTTTGGCCAGGGTCATTTTTTCCGGGGTGAGGATGTAGGTGTCCTTCAGGGCCTCGTACAGGGCCGGGTCATCGAACCGTTCCCGCTGCACCCGGGTCATGTACAGGATGTCCAGGGCGGGCATGGCCTCCTCCAGGGAGGCGGTCTCCCGATAGGGGATCCCTTTCTGATCCAGGGCCTCGGTCACGTAGGCGGGCACCTTCAGTTCCTCCGGGGAGATCATCACGAAGCGTACGCCCCTGTACCGGCTCATGGCGCCGATCAGGCTGTGCACCGTGCGGCCGTACTTCAGATCGCCGCACACGCCCACGGTGAGATCCTCGAAGGTGCCCTTCTCCCTGCGGATGGTCATCATGTCCGCCAGGGTCTGGGTCGGGTGGCAGTGCCCGCCGTCCCCGGCGTTGATCACGGGGATGCTTCCGCCCCGGGCGGCCACCAGGGCCGCGCCCTCCTGGGGGTGGCGCATGGCGATGATGTCGGCGTAGCAGGATACGGTGCGCGCCGTGTCGGCGATGCTCTCGCCCTTGGACACGGAGGACCCGCCGGCGCCGGTCACGCTCAGCACGTGCCCGCCCAGCTCATACATGGCGGCCTCGAAGCTCAGGCGCGTGCGGGTGGAGGGCTCGAAGAACAGCGTGGCCAGTTTTTTGCCCTCGCAGGCGTGGGCGTAGGCGAAAGGCCGCTCCATGATGTCCGACGCGGTATCGATCAGATCGTCCAGCTCCCGGACGCTCAGGTCCAGGATATCGATCAGGCTCCGGCGCATTTATTTCTCACTCCTTCCCCCGGGCGATCCAGCTCTCGTCGCTCGGGTCGTTCCGGAAGGCGATGAGGCGCTCCACGTCCTCCGGCCGGATATAGTTCTCGTCGGCGGCGACCTTCGCGATCGTGTCAAAGTCGGTCAGGGACACGTTTTTGACGCCCGCGGCCTGAAGGCGTGCCAGACCTTTTTTCATGTTGTAGGTGAAGATGGAGGCGATGCCCAGCACTTCGGCCCCGGCTTCCCTGAGCACGTCGACCACTTCCAGCACACTGCCGCCGGTGGAGATCAGGTCCTCGACCACCACCACTTTCTGCCCGGGCTCGAGGCGGCCCTCGATCTGGTTCTGCCTTCCGTGGTCCTTGGCACCGGAGCGCACATATCCCATGGGCAGGCCCATCAGGTGGGCGGTGATGGCGGCGTGGGCGATGCCCGCGGTGGCGGTGCCCATGAGCACCTCG
>CACZOZ010000180.1:0-3203 GCA_902782865.1 uncultured Eubacteriales bacterium | reverse complement strand
CATGGACGCCGGCAACCTGCTCAAGCCCATGCTGGCCAGGGGCGAGCTCCACTGCATCGGCGCCACCACCCTGGACGAGTACCGCAAGTATATCGAGAAGGATGCGGCCCTGGAGCGCCGTTTCCAGCCGGTGCTGGTGGACGAGCCCTCCATCGAGGACAGCATCTCCATCCTGCGCGGCCTGAAGGAGCGGTATGAAGTGTTCCACGGCGTGCGCATCACCGACGCGGCCCTGATCGCGGCGGCCACGCTCTCCGCCCGCTACATCACGGACCGTTTCCTGCCGGACAAGGCCATCGACCTGGTGGACGAGGCCTGCGCCATGATCCGCACCGAGATGGAATCCATGCCCTCGGAGATGGACGATATCCGCCGCGGCATCATGCAGCGCGAGATCGAGGAAGTCTCCCTGAAGAAGGAGAGCGACCCCATGAGCCAGGAGCGTTTGAAGGCTCTTCGGGAGGAGCTCAGCTCCATGCGGGAGGAGTTCGCCCGGATGAACGCCGTCTGGGAGAACGAGAAACAGGAGATCGGCAAGGTGCAGAAGCTCCGGGAGCGTCTGGAGGCGGTCAACAACCAGATCGAGGCCGCGGAGCGGAACTACGACCTGAACCACGCCGCCCAGCTGAAATACGGTGAGCTGCCCGCCCTCAAGGCGGAGCTGGCCGAGGCGGAAAAGGCCTCCGCCGAGAAGCACCGCCTTCTGAGGGACAAGGTCACCGAGGAGGAGATCGCCCGCATCGTGGCCCGCTGGACGGGGATCCCCGTCAGCAAGCTGATGGAGACGGAGCGCGACAAGCTCCTCCGGCTGCCTGAGGTGCTCCATGAGCGGGTCATCGGCCAGGACGAGGCCGTGGACCGGGTGTCCGAGGCGATCCTGCGCTCCCGCGCCGGCGTGGCCGACGAGAACCGGCCCATCGGTTCCTTCCTGTTCCTAGGCCCCACGGGCGTGGGCAAGACGGAGCTGGCCAAGAGCCTGGCTCAGGCGCTCTTTGACGACGAAAAGAACCTGGTGCGCATCGACATGACCGAGTACATGGAAAAGTTCTCCGTCTCCCGTCTCATCGGGGCCCCTCCGGGATATGTGGGCTATGAGGAGGGCGGCCAGCTCACCGAGGCCGTGCGGCGCAAGCCCTACTCCGTCATCCTGTTCGATGAGATGGAAAAGGCCCATCCCGACGTGTTCAACATCCTCCTGCAGATCCTGGACGACGGCCGGGTCACGGACTCCCAGGGCCGCACGGTGGATTTCCGCAACACCATCCTCATCATGACCAGCAACCTGGGTTCCTCCCAGATCCTGGAGGGCATCGGCGAGGACGGGACCCTGAGCGATCATGCCAGGGACCAGGTCAGCCGGCTGCTCAAGTCCCAGTTCAAGCCGGAATTCCTCAACCGTATCGACGACACGGTGTTCTTCACGCCCCTCACCCGGGACCAGGTGGCCAGCATCGCTTCCCTGCAGCTGGACAGGCTGCGCGCCCGCCTGAAGGACAGGCAGCTGGGGCTCAAGCTGACCGGAGCGGCCATGGACCGGCTGATGCTCCTGGGCTACGATCCGGTGTACGGCGCCAGGCCCATGAAGCGCGCCATCCAGAGCAAGGTGGAGACCCCCGTGGCCCGGGCCCTGCTGCGCGGGGACGCGCTCCCGGGGCAGACGCTCCTGGTGGACGCCGCCGACAACGCGGAGGGCTTCACGGTCACAGCGGCCGAGGCCTGATGATCATTCGCGCCCCGGAATACAGGGACATAAAAACGTTCCCCATGGTCTTTACGGCCATGGGGGACTGTTTTTTCCGCTGTGTTTTTCTCAGCCGGCCGCTGCCCGCGGGGGCCTGATGCGGCGCATGGCGATCAGGTAGTACACGATGTAAAGGGTCGAGGTGACCGCCCAGGTGATGGGGTAGGAGATCACCGTTTTATACAGGCTCGGGTCGGGGCTCACCACCGTGAACAGCCAAACCAGCCGGAACAGACAGATGCCGCTCAAAGTGAGCAGGGTGGGGATCAGGGTGCGGCCCATGCCCCTCAAGGCGCCGGAGAGGATCTCCACGCAGGTATAGGCGAAATACCAGGGCGCGGCGATGTGGAGCACCTGCATGCCCAGGGCGATCACGTTCTCGTCGTCGGCGAACAGGCCGAACAGCCCCTTCCCGAACAGGAGCATGATCCCGCTGCAGACAAGGGCCGCGCCGAAGGCCATCATGAGGCATTCCCGGATGCCCCGGCGCACCCGGTCCATCTTGCCGGCGCCGAAATTCTGGCCCACGAAGGTGGTCACGGAGATGCCGAAGGCGTTCAGGATCATCCAGTGAAAGCCGTCCATCCGGCCCCAGGCGCTCCAGGCCGCGGTCACGTCCGTGCCGAAACCGTTGATGAAGGACTGGATCAGCACATTGCTCACGGAATACATCACGCTCTGGAGCCCCGCCGGCAGGCCGATCCTCACGATCCTGCGGATGAGGTCCGAATGGAAGCGGATCATCCTCGGCCTCAGGCAGCACACGGACCCGGACCGCACCAGCACCATCACCACCAGGGCGGCGCTGACGGTCTGGCTCAGGATGGTGGCCAGGGCGGCGCCGGCCACGCCCATCTTCAGCGTCACCACGAAGAGCAGGTCCAGCAGGATATTGCTCAGGCAGGCGGCCCCCAGGAAATACATGGGCCGGCGGGAATCGCCCACGGCCCTGAGCAGGCCGGAGCCCACGTTGTAGGTCAGGGAGGGGATCATCCCCAGAAAATAGATGCGTATGTAGGTCAGGGCCGGGCCCATGACGTCCTCGGGGGTATTCATGAGCCGCAGGATCAGGGGGGACAAAAGCAGGCCCGCCACCGTCAGGAACGCGCCGGCGGACAGCGCCAGGGCCGCGGCGGTGTGGATGGAACGGAACACGTTCCTCTCATCCCGCGCCCCGTAGTACTGGCTCAGTATCACCGTGGCGCCGGAGGACAATCCCACGAAAAATCCCACGATCAGGTTGATCAGGTTGCCCGTGGTGCCGCCCACCGCGGCCAGGGCTTCCTTGCCCACGTATTTGCCCACGATGATCGCGTCGGCCGTGTTGTAGAGCTGCTGCAGGAAGGTGCCCATCAGGATGGGCAGGAAAAACGCGAGCAGCTGGACCCAGATCACGCCCTCGGTGATGCCGTAGGCTGAAGCGCTTCCCCGGCGGAATTTCCTCATACACGGCCTCCTTGTG
>CACZOZ010000179.1:0-9225 GCA_902782865.1 uncultured Eubacteriales bacterium | reverse complement strand
TTCGGGACCGAGCGGCGGCTGTGCAAAATGTGCAAAGAATATGGTACCCCCTATATACGCAATAGAATAACTTACATAAAAAATGCACGAAATGCACACCGCCGGTGTCATTCGGTGAAGGCCATGATGTCCGCCACCATCTGGTCGCCGCCTCCCACCAGATAGAGCCGGCCGTTGTTTTTCCTTCTGACCAGGGCGGAGGAAGGGCCGCCGTCCAGGTCGTAGGCCCAGTCGACCCCGAAGTTCCCGATCAGGCAGTCGGTCAGGTGCGTGAGCTTCACGCCGGGCTTGTCCAGCACCATGAAGATCAGGTAATGCCCCGGGTCCCCGTATCCGGCGATCACGGTTCTCCGGGCCCGGTGAAGGGCGAAATCCCACTCCGGGTCCAGGATGCGGCTGCCGTCCCGGATCAGGGGACAGCCGTCGTAAAAGGACCAGGTCTGTTCGGGATGGCTTTCCATGAGGGCCCGGGGGTCTTCGCCCACGATCATTTTCAGGCCCTCCCCGTCCAGGATGAGGCCGTAATAGGGGATGCCGTCCAGGCAGCGCATCACGGTGCCGTCTGTCACGGTGAGGGAGCCCAGGGGCTCGTACCAGTAATCCTCGCTCTCGCCGGGATATGTTTCCGGGATGTCGGGATACCGGGGGCTCACATAGCCGCTGCCGTTGACGGCCAGTACCGCGCCGGGGATCTGCTCCGCCAGGGCAAGGGCCTCACAGAGGCTCTCGTGCCAGGGCGATGCCGCTTTCCGGATCTGCCTGTGAGGGTCCTCAAGTTTCAGGTCGATCACATGGCAGACCATGGAATTGAGCACGCAGCGGCGCATGGTATAACTGAGCGTGGGGCTCTCATACGCCGCCAGCACGCTCCCCTTTTTGAACTCGTAGGCGCGGGCGGAGGGGAGGAGGGAAAGGATGATGAGGGCCGTGAGGATGATCCTGCGCATGGGGCCTCCGAAAAAAAGATGCGGATCGGCGTGATCCGTGATACAATGCCCGGGTAAGGAACGGAGGATGGGTATGGCGAGAGAACTGACGGACCTGGAACGCATCGAGCAGAGCATCCATAAGAAGTACAGGGCGGAGCTGTGGGCGCCCTTCCTGACGGCCATACGGCAGTATGACCTCATCCGGGAAGGGGACGCGGTGGCGGTGTGCATCTCCGGCGGCAAGGACTCCATGCTGATGGCCAAGATGTTCCAGATGCTGCTGAAGGTGACCGAGATCCCCTTTACCGTCCGCTACCTGGTCATGGACCCGGGCTATGATGAGGAGCACCGGTCCCTGATCCTGCGCAATCTCGACCGCCTGGGGATCCGGGCCGATATCCGGGAGAGCCCCATCTTCAGGGTCACCGGCGGGACGGATAAAAGCCCCTGCTATCTGTGCGCCCGAATGCGCAGAGGATATCTGTACCGCTACGCCGGTGAGATGGGCTGCAACAAGATCGCCCTGGGGCATCATATGAACGACGTGATCGAGACCACGGTCATGGCGATGTTCTACGCGTCCCAGCTCCAGGGGATGATCCCGAAAGCGCGCAGCCGCAATTTCCCGGGGATGGAGCTCATCCGTCCCCTGTACCGCGTGCGGGAGAGGGACATCCAGGCCTTCGCGCGCTATCACGGGTTCACCTTCCTGCAGTGCGCCTGCCCCCTCACGAAGGGGCTCGCGGGCACGGACGGCAAGCGCCGGGAGATCAAGGAGCTGATCGCGGCGCTCAAAAAGACCAACCCGGATATCGAGGTCAGTATCTTCAACAGCCTTCACGCGGTGGAGGTGGACACTTTCCCCGGCTGGAAATCGGGCGGGGAAAAGCATTCCTTCACCGAGCGCTATCCGTCACAGGACGGTCAGTAAACGGAGCAGATCAGCTCCGCGCATTTCTCGATGCCCAGGGCGGCGCTGTCCAGCGACAGGTGATAGTTGTGGGGATCGCCCCACTCCAGGTCGGTGTACAGGCGGTAGTAGGCCCGGCGGCGCCTGTCCTTTTCCTCCACCCGTTTGATGGGGGATTCGGCCCGGTCGCCGTACACGGTGCGGATCCTCTCGGCCCGCCACTCCTTGGGCGCGTGGACGAACACTTTCACAAGATCGGGCCTGTCCCGGAGGATATAGTCCCCGCAGCGGCCCACGATCACGCAGGGCCCCTTGTCCGCCAGCTCCACGATCACCTTCCTCTGGGCCTGCCAGAGCATGTCCTGCACGGAGAACCCGCCGTAGGACCGGTCGTAGATCATCGCGCCGGAGAACAGGGGGGAATGGGCGACGGTCTCGCCCCGCTCCGAGATGTATTCCCGGCTCAGGCCGCTCTCGCCGGCGATCTTCTCGATCAGCTCCTGATCGTAGCAGGGGATGCCCAGTTTTTCCGATACAAGGCGGCCGACGGTGCGTCCGCCGCTGCCGAACTCGCGGCTGATGGTGATGACACGGCTGCTCACAGGATCACCTCCCAGGTTTTTTGCTTTTTCACGCCCGCGGCAGAAAGCGGGCTGTTATTCTTTCAAAAGCGTGTAGTCCCTCTCGAAGAGCTCATCGGATACCTGCGCCCACAGCCTCTCCGGCGGGACGGCTTTGATCAGGAATCCCGCCATTTTGCGCTTGCTGCCCATGGGCAGGAGCGCGTTTTTTTTGTGGATGCCGATCAGCTCGTCCCGCCACAGCAGGCTCATTTTCAGCGCCGGCTTCATGCGGGGATTGCGTTTGGGCCGCCGCAGCAGATAAAAATCCGTGCCGTCGGGCGTCCTCTCGGCGGTGATGATGCCCCAGTAGGGCGGCACGTGCTCTTCCACGTGCTTTACATGGCTCAGTCCCGCCGCGATGAAGTTGAAATCGTAGTATTTATCGTAGTATTCCACCTGGCCCGGCAGCCGGCTGTAGTCGTCGTGATCACTTTTGATCTCGATCCCGCACAGGGCGTTGCGGGTCACCATGACGGCGTCGGCCCGGGCCTTCCCCGTGACCTTCTCTTCCAGGATGCGGATGCGGCCGTAGGTCTTTTCGAGGAATAAAAAAAGGCCCTCGCGGATGTCCCTGTCATACAGGGGATCCGGGGCCTTTACAGGGGAGTCAGTCCTTGACGGTGAAGGCATATTCGGTAGTGCTCTCAAAGGTCGCGCCGGCAGGCAGCAGGGTGGAGGGGAAGTCCGGATGGTTGGGGCTGTCCGGGAAGTGCTGGGTCTCCAGCGCCAGGCCCGCGAAAGCGCCGTAATACGCGCCGGCCTTGCCGTCCTGATGGAGGCCCTGCCCGCTGTATACCTGGATGCCCGGCTCGGTGGTGCGCACGTTCATGAAGATGCCGCTCTCCGGAGCGTACAGGCTCGCGGCGAAGCGCAGCCCGTCTCCCGGGATCAGGTAGTTGAAGTCCAGGCCGTTGAACTGGGTCACCAGGGGATGGGGATCATCGAACACCTTCCCGAAGGGTTTGCCGCCGGTAAAGTCCATGGACGAGCCGAACACATTGGCGATCCCGCCCGTGGGGATGAGCCCGTCGTCCACCTCGGTGGTCAGGGGCGCGGCCAGGGCGAGCACCTGGGACTTGATATCGCCGCTGTCGTGCCCGTTCAGGTTGAAATAGGCGTGATTGGTGAAGTTCACCACGGTGTCCTTGTCGCTCTGGGCCAGGTAGCGGATGGTCAGGACGCAGTCGATGTCCCAGGTGAAGGCCACCTGGAAATGCAGCCGCCCGGGGAAGCCCTCTTCCATGTCGTGGGCGATGTAGGTGAAGATCAGGCAGTCCTCCCGCTCGCTCTCCATGTACTCGCTCTGGAACCATTTCTTGTCAAAGCCCTCTTTGCCGCCGTGGAGGGTGTTGGGGCCGTTGTTGATGAACAGGGTATACTTCGTCCCGTTCAGGGTGAAAGCGCCGCGGGCGATGCGGTTGGCGTACCGGCCCACGGTGGCGCCCAGGCACCCGCTGTTGTTCAGGTAACCGCTCACGTCCTCCTGGCCCAGCACCACGTCACGGGCTTTGCCTTCCCTGTCGGGCACGGTCACGCCCACCAGGCGCGCGCCGTAATCCGTGAAGGAAGCGGTATAGCCCTTCGCGTTGGTGAGGGTGAACAGTTTGATGTCCCGTCCGTTCCTGTCCTTCCCGAAAGGTGACACTTTGACGCTCATAGCCTGTCCCTCCTTGCTTTACAGCAGCCCTTCGCGCTCGCGGCGCAGGGCTTCTTCCATGATGACCGCCGTGGCGGAAACGCCGCACCGGTCCGCGCCGCACTCCTTCATGCGGATGACCGTGTCCAGGTCCCGGATGCCGCCGGAGGCCTTGACCCGGACGTGCTCGGATACGGCGGCACGCATCAGGATGATGTCCTCGGGCTTGGCACCGGCGGAGCCGTACCCGGTGGAGGTCTTCACAAAGTCCGCGCCCGCTTCCTCACTGAGCCGGCAGGCCAGGCGCTTCTGTTCGTCGTTCAGGTAGCAGGTCTCGATGATGACCTTGAGGAGGGCGCCGTCCTTGTGGCACAGGTCCGCCAGGGAGGCGATCTCACCGGCCACGGAGGAGTTGTTGCCGTAAAGGAGCTGGCCGATATTGATCACCATGTCCAGTTCGCGGCAGCCGTCATCCAGGGCCTTCTGAGCCTCGAACAGCTTCACGTCCGCCCGGTGGGCGCCGTGGGGGAACCCGATGACCGTGCAGGGCAGCACGTCCGATCCGCGCAGGGCCTCCGTGACGATCTTCATGTCTCCGGGACGGGCGCACACGGTGGCCACGTCATACTTCAGGGCGATCTGGCAGCCCTTGCGGATATCATCTTCGGTGAGGAACGGCTGGAGCGTGGAATGGTCCAGCATTTTGGCGATCTCCTGAGCTTTCATAGAATATCGCTCCTTTCGTGCTATCGCAGGATCTTTTTGCAGTACTTTTTGACGAATCTTTCCGCGTCGTCATATTCTTCCGGCGGCAGCCTGAGGATGAAGGGCGCCAGCCGGGGGCTGCTGAACAAAAGGATCTCGCCCCTGTCGGGCTTGAAGATCAGCTGGTCGACGTCGGCCCAGCGGATGTGCCGCACCTGTGATACGGCGCTCATGCCCGTGCCCTGATCCTGAAGGACCGTCAGGGGCGCCGTCTGCAGGCGGGACCAGCTGCGGATCCGGCCCGCGGCCTGCAGGGATCGCTGATGGGCGCCCCGGCCGTCCAGGGAATAATCCAGGATCTCGCGGCCCTGCAGGGCCAGGAACACCGCCGTCACGATCAGGCCCGCCGGCAGGATGGCCAGGGCGGAAAGGAAGGCGCCGGAGGTGATGAAGGCGGCCGGGCCGCCGGAGGAGGTGTCGATGAAGGACAGGATCAACAGGGTCATCTCGGCCAGGGCCACGGCCGTGCCGAGGGCGGCGAAGACGCTGCGGTAGCTGTTCAGGTCCGTCACCGGGGTGTGGTAGACCCGCCACACGTTCCTCAGTGTGCCTGCGGGAAGCTTTTTCCCGCAGGAGGGGCAGATCTCGCCGGGACTGTCAACGCCGCACTTTTTACAGTAATACCTTGTCATGGATCAAATGGATAAAACTCCCCTTGCGTATTTTTATCGGTGATATTGATACGACCTTCCGTATTATACATCTTTTGTCCGGAATGCGCAAGCTGTTAGATGGACGGGGCTCCCCGGCGCGATCGGGGCTTTTCATTTGCCGCGCGATTTGGTATAATGACAGCGCCCCGAGCGGGGCATCGGATCAATCGTCAAAGGAAGTTTGTTATGCGAATCGTGATCATCGGATGCGGCAAGGTGGGCGTCGCCCTGGCCAAGACACTGAGCCATGAGGGGCACGACCTGACCATGATCGACCGCAACAGGGCCGTGCTGGAGCAGAACGAGGAGCGCCTGGACATGATGGTGCTCGAGGGGAACGGCACCAGCGTGGCCCTGCAGCGTCAGGCGGAGGTGCCCTCGGCGGACCTTGTGATCGCCGTCACCGGCTATGATGAGGTGAACCTCCTGTGCTGCATGATCGCGCGGCGCCTGGGATGCGTCCACACCATCGCGCGTCTGCGCGAGCCTGAATATATCGAAGCCTACAACCTCCTCCGGGAGGATTTCGGCCTGAGCATGGCCGTGAATCCCGAAAGGACGGCCGCCCGCGAGATCTACGGCCTGCTGCGCTATCCATCCCTTCTCAAGCGCCTGGTGTTCTCCAAGGGCCGGGCGGAGATCGTGGAGCTGCCCGTGCGCCCCGGCAGCCGGCTGGACGGCGTGCAGCTGATGGACCTGTACAAGGATCTGAAGGTGCGCATCCTGGTATGCGCCGTGGACCGCGGCGGCGAGGTCACCATCCCCGGCGGCAGCTTCGTCCTCAGGGCCAATGACCGCATCTTCGTGACGGCCCCCTCGGAGGCGCTGCTGAACCTGATCCGCTTCACCGGGCTGGAGACCATCAAGGTGCGGTCGGTCATGGTGCTCGGCGGCAGCCGCATCGGCTATTACCTCACCCAGACCCTCAACAAAAACGGCATCGACGTCAAGATCATCGACTCGGACAAGGCCCAGTGCGAACGCCTGAGCGAGGCCCTGCCCGCCGCCACCATCGTCCACGCCGACGCGACGAACATGGACGAGCTTCTGAGCGAGGGCCTGGAGGAGACCGACGCCCTGATCAGCCTGATGAACGTGGACGAGCAGAACATCGTGGTCTCCATGATGGCCAATCAGATGAGCGTGCCCAAGGTGATCACCAAGATCAACAGGACGGAATACAGCGAGATCCTGGACAAGGCGGGCATCGAATGCGTGGTCACGCCCAAGGATCTGAGCACCAACGAGATCCTGCGCTACGTGCGCGCCCAGGAAGGCAGCAGCAACGACGTTCTGGCCCTGACCCGGTTCGTGGACGACAAGGTCGAGGCTCTGGAATTCGTGGTGGACAGGAAGACCTGGTACACCGGGCAGCCCCTGATGCGCCTGCCGATGAAAAAGAACATCCTGCTGGCGGCCATCACCCGCAACGGCAACGTGGTCATCCCCTCCGGTGAGACCAGCTTCCAGCCCGGGGACAGCGTGATCGTCGTGACGGCCGCGGATCGTCCCATCTCCCGCCTCAACGATATCTTCTCGCGGGAGCCCTGACGCGGCGCGGCTGACCTGATCTGTCCGGAGGCAGTTTGAATGAATTATCGTGTGATCGTGCGCCTGACGGCCCTGACGATGCTGATCCTGGGCCTGTTCATGATCCCGGCGCTCCTCATATCTCTTTTCCGCGGGGAATATTCCGCGGTGCAGGGCTTCGGCCTGTCCATGCTGGTGTGCCTGGTACTGGGCGCGCCCTTCTTTTTCCTGCGCAGCATCAAGGCGTCCGTCCGGGCCCGGGAGGGCTACATCACCGTGGCCCTGAGCTGGATCCTGGTCTCCCTGGTGGGGGCGCTGCCCCTGTACCTGAGCCGTGAGGTGCGCCGGTTCGTGGACTGCGTGTTCGAGGCCGTGTCGGGCTTCACCACCACCGGAGCCAGCGTGCTCATCGACCTGGACAGCCTGTCCAAGGGGCTGATCTACTGGCGCGCCTTCAGCCACTGGCTGGGCGGCATGGGCGTGCTGGTGTTCCTGCTGATGCTGGTGCCCACGTCCACCGGCGCGGGGGACAACGTGTTCCTGATGCGCGCCGAGTCCCCGGGGCCCCAGGTGAGCAAGCTGGTGCCCAAGACCCGGGACAGCGCCCGGATCCTCTATCTCATCTATATCGGCATGACCATCCTGGAAGCCGCCCTGCTCATGTGCGGCGGGCTTTCGCTGTTCGACTCCGTGACCATCTCCATGGCCACGGCCGGCACCGGCGGGTTCTCCATCACCAACGCGGGCATGGGCCTCTACGGCCCCTACGTGCGGTGGGTGGTCACCGTGTTCATGACCCTCTTCGGCGTCAATTTCGGCATCTACTACCTGATCCTGCAGCGGACGCCCCGGAAGATCCTGCGCAATGATGAGCTCCGGGCCTACCTTTCCATCGTGCTCATCTCCACGGGCATCCTCACGGTGAAGAACCTGCCGTTCTACGGCCGCTCCTTCGGCGACTCCCTCCGGGAGAGCGCTTTCCAGGTGGCGTCCATCGTGTCCACCACGGGCTTCGCCACGTCCAATTTCGACGCCTGGCCCCTGCTGAGCAAGATGGTCCTGTTCCTGCTGATGTTCATCGGCGCCTCGGCGGGTTCCACGGCCGGCGGGGTGAAGGTGTCCCGCTGCGTCCTGGTGTTCAAGAGCATCCGGCTGTCCATGAAGCGCCTGCTCCATCCCAGGACGGTCAGCAAGGTCCGGATGGACGGGGAGGCCGTCAGCGAGAACACCCTTCATTTCGTGTATATCTTTTTCGGTGCCTACTTTTTCATCGTGGGCATCAGCCTGTTCCTGCTGTCCTTCGACCGGATGGATTTCGAGAGCACCGTCAGCGCGATGATGGCCTGCCTCAACAACGTGGGCCCGGGCTTCGGGGCCGTGGGGCCCTACGGCAGCTACGTGCATTTGAGCGCTTTCAGCAAGCTGGTGCTGTGCGCGGACATGCTCCTGGGCCGCCTGGAGATCTTCCCCATGCTGCTGCTGGTGATGCCGGGCAACTGGAAAAAGCTCCACAACTGATCCAAAAAAACGCCGCCGGGCCGTGCTTTTTCAAGGCATGGCCCGGTTTTTTGCGCTTTCCGCTCAAAAAAACCAAATGTCGCCCGAAAAGCGACCTCATCCGCGGCGCCGGAGCGTATGATGATCCCGCGAGGCAGGAAAGGCCCCGCGGAAAAACGAAAAGGAGGATCGAAACAATGAAAAAGGATCTGACGGAAATGGTCTTCATCCTGGATAAGAGCGGTTCCATGGCGGGCCTGGAAAAGGACACGATCGGCGGGTTCAACAGCATGATCGAGAGGCAGAAGAAGGCTCCGGGCGAGGCCCTGGTATCCACGGTGCTCTTCTCGGGAGAGAGCGTGGTGATCCACGACCGGGTGGAGCTGGACCGGGTCGGGCCCATGACGGAGCGGGAGTACTTCGTCGGCGGGTGCACCGCCCTCATCGACGCCATCGGCGGCGCGATCCACCACATCGGCAATGTCCACAAGTACATCCGGGAGGAGGACCGCCCGGAGCACACGATCTTCGTGATCACCACGGACGGCATGGAGAACGCCAGCCACCGCTACACCGCCGGCCAGGTCAAGGCCATGGTGGAGCGGCAGAAGGAAGTCTACGGCTGGGAGTTCCTCTTCCTGGGGGCGAACATCGACGCCGTGGAGACGGCTTCCCATTTCGG
>CACZOZ010000178.1:0-3948 GCA_902782865.1 uncultured Eubacteriales bacterium | reverse complement strand
GATTTCGACCCCAAGGGCAAGAGCGACAACGAGATCATGCGCTTCTGCCAGAGCTTCATGACCGAGCTGTACCGCCATGTGGGCGCTGACGTGGACGTGCCCGCCGGCGACATCGGCGTGGGCGCCCGTGAGATCGGCTTCCTCTACGGCCAGTACAAGCGCATCACGGGCCTGTACACCGGCGTGCTCACCGGCAAGGGCCTCCAGTGGGGCGGCTCCCTGGCCCGCACCCAGGCCACCGGCTACGGGCTGTGCTATTTCCTGAACGCCATGCTCAAGCGCAACGGCAAGACCGCCGAGGGCAAGACCGTGCTGGTGTCCGGCTCCGGCAACGTGGCCATCTACGCCTGTGAGAAGATCACCTCCATGGGCGGCAAGGTGGTGGCCATGAGCGACTCCAACGGCTATGTGGTGGACAAGGACGGCATCAAGCTGGATGTGGTCAAGCAGATCAAGGAAGTGGAACGCGGCAGGATCAAGGAGTACGCCGCCCGCGTGCCCGGCGCCGAATACCATGAGGGCTGCAAGGGCATCTGGACCGTGCCCTGCGACATCGCTCTCCCCTGCGCCACCCAGAACGAGATCGACCTGGAGAGCGCCCAGGCCCTGGTGAAGAACGGCGTGTTCGCCGTCGCCGAGGGCGCCAACATGCCCTCCACCCTGGAGGCCACCAAGTGCTTCCAGGATAGCGGCGTGCTCTTCGGACCGGCCAAGGCAGCCAACGCCGGCGGCGTCGCCGTCAGCGCTCTGGAGATGAGCCAGAACAGCCTGCGCCTGAGCTGGACCTTCGAGGAAGTGGACACCCGGCTCAAGGGCATCATGGAGAACATCTTCGCCATGGCCGATGAGGCCGCGAAGGAATACGGCGCCGAGGGCAACTACGTGATGGGCGCCAACATCGCCGGCTTCAAGAAAGTCGCCGCCGCCATGATGGCCCAGGGCGCCGTGTGACGGGACCTGACCGAAAAAGATCCGTTTGACCCCGCTTTTACCGCGCTGCCGCGAAGATCGTTCCTCGCGGCAGCCTTTTTTTGCCCGGCGCGGATATGGACGGCGGCTCCTTCCCGGTGTATAATGCGCCTGACCGAAAAAAACGGAGGTGCCCCCATGCATAAAGTGATCCTCATCCTGGTGGACGGCATGCGGCCTGACGGGTTCCTCGCCTGCGGGCATCCCTTCACGCGTGAAATGATGCGCCGCGGCAGCTATACCCTGAACGCGCGCACCGTGTTTCCCTCGGTGACACTGCCCTGCCATCTGAGCCTGTTCCACAGCGTGCCGCCGGAGCGGCACGGCGTGCTCACCAACACCTATGTGCCCTTCCCCCGCCCGGTCAAAGGCCTGTTTGAGACCCTGGACGCCGCGGGCAGGGACTGCGCTTTTTTCTACAACTGGGAGCCCCTCCGGGACATCGGCCGCCCCGGCAGCTTAAGATACGCCCAGTTCATCGATCACACCTCCGCCCCGGACACGGACTCCATGCTGACAGAAGGCGCCCTTGAGCTGCTCCGCCGCGATCCGAAGGACTTTATCTTCCTGTACCTGGTGGAGACCGACGAGAGCGGCCACGATTACGGCTGGATGTCGGAACAGTATCTTGAGCGCATCCGCCGGGCCGTGGGGCATATCAAGAGCGTGACGGAAGCCGCGGGAGACGAGTACACCGTCATCGTCACGGCGGACCACGGCGGGCACGAGAGGACCCACGGCACGCAGCTTGAAGAGGACATGACCATCCCCATGTTTTTCATGGGCCCGGACTTCCCCGCCGGGCAGGAGATGAAGGATGTGAGCATCCTGGATATCGCCCCCACCGTGACCGCCCTGATGGGCGCGCGCACGCCCGCCGCCTGGGAGGGGAAGTCCCTCCTGCGGCAGTGATTTTATCCACAATAAAAACAATCCCCGCCTTGACGCGGCCGGAGCCGCGGCCTATAGTAAGCGGGACACTTGGTTTTAAGGAGGTCCCTTTATGCGGGAGCTGGGGTATTACAACGGCCGGATCGGCGAACTGAGCGAGATGACCGTGCCGATGAACGACAGGGCCTGCTATTTCGGCGACGGCGTCTACGACGCCCAGCTGTGCCGCAATTACCGCCTGTTCGCCCTGGACGAGCACGTGGACCGGTTCTTCAACAGCGCGAAAATGCTGGACATCGCCCTGCCCCTTTCCAAGGACGAGCTCAAGGCGCTGCTCAACGACCTGGTCAGGAAGCTGGACACGGGCGACCTGTTCGTGTACTACCAGGCCACCCGGGGCACCGCGCCCCGGGAGCACGCCTTCCCGGACGTGAAGGCCAATCTGTGGGTGGTCATCAGCCCGCGAAAGGTGAACGAGGGCCGTGAGCCCATCCGGCTGATCACCATGGAGGACACCCGCTTCCTCCACTGCAATATCAAGACCCTGAACCTGCTGCCCTCGGTGATCGCCGCCGAAAAGGCCAAACAGGCCGGCTGCCAGGAGTGCGTCTTCTACCGCCCGGGATACCGGGTCACGGAGTGCGCCCACAGCAACGTGCACATCCTGAAGGACGGCACGCTCTTCACCGCCCCGCTGGATAACCTGATCCTGCCCGGCATCGCCCGGGCCCATCTGATCCGCATGTGCGGCCGGATGGGGATCCCCGTGCGCGAGGAGCCCTATACCCTGGATGACCTTATGAACGCCGACGAGATCTTCGTGACCAGCTCCGGCAACCTGATCATGCGGGCCCTGGAAGCGGACGGGAAAAAGATCGGCGGCAGGGACCCGGAGACCTTCGAGAAGCTCCGCGCCGCCCTGCTGGACGAATTCTATACGGCAACGGCCTGACCATACCGTATCAAAACGGGCTTCCTCCGCAGTGAGGAAGCCCGTTTTGATATGTTAGGGTGGGTCCATGCGCATCGGGAACCAGCCGGACAGTTCCCGGGCGATCATCTCATGCCCCAGGCGATTCGGATGGTTGGGCCACGTGAGGAGCTCATTCAGGTCCCCGCCGGACTCGAGATACTTTAAAAAACGCCGGTGCGGATCGCACAGCCCCACCGCGTACTCCGCGGCCAGGGACCGGATCTGCTCCGCGTGGGCCGCCAGGATCTCTCCCTGACGCGCGTCACGGACGGAGGCGATGTCCAAAGTGGGCGTGAGCAGGATCACCGGCACGCCCTGTTCCCCGCACTGATCCAGCATGCGGCGCCAGGCGCCCCGCGCCTTTTCAAGGCCGACGCCCCGGTCGTTCAGGGCGTAGTCGATCGTCACCAGATCCGGCCGGTGGCTGAGCACGTCCCGCCCGAAGCGCTCCGCGCCGGAAACGGCGTTTTCTCCGCCGATCGCCGACACGAACACGTTGATCAGCGCCGTGGGGAATTTTTCGTTCAGCAGCCGGTGCCACAGATGGGGATAGGCGTCAAAAGGACGCACCACCGATAAAGCCGTCGCCCCGGTCACCACGCTGTGGCCGTGGCAGACGAAGGTATGCGGGCGGTAGTCCGGCCACTGCCTGCGCAGGGACACCGTCAAAGGATACAGATAGCTCTCCTTGTCCGCGGTCATTTTTCTTCCTCCGGATACGGATACTTCAGGGGCGGACCTGATCGACACATCGCTTTTCTCCTCAGGCCCTTTGCGCGACGCCGCGGCCGATCCCCGTCAGCCGCTCGATCTGCGGTATCGCGCCGCGGGCGCTGGGGTCACGGCAGCTTTGCCGGCACCAGATCGGATGTGCCGAAGGCGATCATGCTGGTGATGTCCCGGGCACTGCTCTCCAGGCGGCGGTTGACGATCCGGCCCATGAAGATCACGCTGGCGGAGTTGCCGCCGTCCAGATTGAAGGCCGTCTGCACGCCCCTTTGGAGCATCCGGTCCACCAGCCAGCCTACCGTGACGCCCTCGGAGGCCCTTTGGCGGCCGGTGACGGTGATGAACAGGTAATCGTTGGGGGCGATCATGCCGATGGCGTTGCGGGG
>CACZOZ010000177.1:0-3404 GCA_902782865.1 uncultured Eubacteriales bacterium | reverse complement strand
TGTCCACATGGGAGATCAGGATGGCGAAGAAGATCTGCAGCACGTTGCCCACCACGATGAACACGATGTTGTACAGGATGGTGTTCTGCGTCAGGTGCAGGATCTCGGACCGGACCAGGAACTCGAAATTCCGGAAGCCCACGAAGGGACTGGCGAACAGGTGATCCCGGAAATTGAACTGGGTGAAGGCGAAGTAGATGCCGGTCATGGGCAGGTAGTTGTTGATCAGGAAGAAAACGAAGCAGGGCACCAGGAACAAAAACAGGATCCAGTTGCGGCGGAACTCCTCGATGAACCCGTGCTCACGGCACCTTGAACGCTCGTCCTTCTCCATGCCCTTGCTGATGAGGTATCCGCCCACGCTCATCACCGCCGCCGCGATGGGCGCGGCGCCGGGCACGAAACCCGTCATGCCGTAGTGGCCGTTGGCGTAGAGGATGAGCCCGACAGTGCCAGCCGCCGCCGCGAAAGTGAAGATCATGCCTTTCTGGAACAGGGAGAAGGCCCGAAGCAGCCCCTTGCCCTCCCGCACCCGCTCCCTCCTCAGCCAGGCGGCGAGGGCCAGCAGGCAGAAAAAGATCGCCGCGGCGGAAATGAGCAGCAGCAGGAAGGCCCAGAAGCCCAGAACGCCCTGCTTGCTGGTCTCCACGAAGGAAAGGAACGTGAGGACGGAATGGTCCAAAGTGAGTTTTTTGATGACGGAGGATTTGAGGCCCATCACGTCGAATAATTCTTCCGTATTGACCGCGCGGATCCACGGAAAAACGGGCACGAAAAGCAGAAGGATCAGCAGCGCGCAGAGCCCGAGGGCTGTCAGGCGCTTCACATCCGTCTGCCTGCCGGCGCCCCGCTGCGGCGTCATCATCGATCGAGTCACGGCCACCCCTCCCGAAATTTGAAAAACTTAAAACATGATTGACAAATGAATTGAAACGTTTTAATCTATGCATGACTATATCACGGGTCGTTTTCATTGTCAATACATGCGGGAAAATCTTTTAAAACGTTTCAATCTTCAGAAAAGGAGACCTGATCATGAAGATCCTCGCCATCGGAAACAGCTTTTCACGCAATGCCACCACCTACCTGCACCAGACGGCCGCCGCCCAGGGCATCAGTCTCACCGCCGTGAACCTGTACATCGGGGGCTGCAGCCTGGAGACGCACCGGCGGCACTGGTCCACCGGGGAAGCGGCCTACGAGCTCGACATCAACGGGGAGACCACCGGAAAAACGGTATCCGCCCGGGACGTGATGGCCCAGGGCGGATGGGACGCCGTCGTGACCCAGCAGGCCAGCCACGACAGCGGCTGGATGGATACCTACGAGCCTTTTCTCACGGAACTGACGGATGCCTGGCGAAAAGCGGCGCCCGGGGCCCGGCTGCTGCTCCATGAGACCTGGGCCTACGAGAAAGGCAGCGACCATGCGGCCTTTCCGCGGTATCACTGTGACCAGAAGGAGATGTATGACCGCCTGCGGATCTGCTACGGCACCATGGCGGCAAAGCACGGGATGGAAATGATCCCCTGCGGGGACGTGATCCAGCGGGTGAGGCAGCTGCCGCCCTTCCGGGTGGAGAGCGGCGGCATCTCCCTGTGCAGCGACGGCTACCACATGACCCCGGATTACGGCATGGCCCTGCTCTCATTCGTATGGCTCAGGGCCCTGTGCGGCGCGGACGTGAGGAACAACCCCTTCATTCCCGACCGCGGCGGGAAAACGGACCCGGAGCTGATGAGACTGATCCGTGAGGAGGCGAACAGATGAGATACGCTTTGGTGACGGGATGCGACCACGGCATCGGCCGGTGCCTGGCCGGGCAGCTCGTTGAAAGAGGGTACACGGTGGCGGCGGGGCTCCTGACAGGCTGCGGGGCCCCTGCCGCTTGCCTGAAAGAGGGCGGGGAAGCACTCGTCGGGATCCCCCTTGACATCGCAAGCGACGAGAGCGTCAGGGCCGCCGCGGCCGCCTTTCCCTTCCCCCGGCTGGATCTTCTGATCAACAACGCCGGCATCCTGGGGAACATGGAGGACGGCCCGGAGGACGAACTCGATTTCGACCTGATGCTCAAAGTGCTGAACGTGAACGCCCTGGGCACACTCCGGGTCACGGCGGCTTTCCTCCCCCTGCTGATGAAGGGCGCGGAAAAGACCGTCGTGAACATCTCCTCGGAAGCGGGCAGCATCACGGACTGCCGGCGCACCGGCTGGTTCGGCTACTGCATGTCCAAGGCCGCCAACAACATGCAGGGCGCCCTCATCCACAATACCCTGCGCAAGGCCGGCGGGCGCGTCATCCAGATCCATCCCGGCCACGCCGCCACCTGGATGCGGGGGCACCTGGACACCACCGCGGCCATCAGCCCGGAGACCGCGGCAGCCGGCGTCCTCAGGACCGTGCTGGACGAGAAACGCAAAACGGCGGACCGGCCGGAGTATCTGGACTGGCAGGGGCACCCGCTGCCCTGGTAAAACAGCGTTTTTGCCCTTGACATTTGTCTGATTTGGGCATATGATGGCCACAGAAGCGGAAGACGGATCCGAGAGAGATCCCGACAGACTCACCGGTCAGGACGCCGAAGGGGCAAAAAACTCTCAGGCAGAAGGATCGGATCCCGACGCACCCTGGAAAGCAGAGATGCACCGACGAAGTAAGGCGGCCCCCGCCGCCGAATCTTTCAGGTGAAAAGACAGGGCACAGGCCTCACGGACAGGAGGCTCTGTGCCCTGTTTAAGTTCCGGGACGAAAAACTGCGCGAGGAGGAAGAGCTTATGGACGCGAAAAAGACGCCCCTGTACGACGCTCATGTGAAAGCCGGCGGCAAAATGGTGGAGTTCGGCGGGTACTGCCTCCCGGTCCAGTACGGGACCGGAGTGATCCGGGAACACATGGCCGTGCGCACGGCCTGCGGGCTGTTCGACGTATCCCATATGGGCGAAGTGCTGGTGGAAGGCGGGGGCGCGGTCGGGTATCTCAACCACCTGCTGACCAACGACTACACCGTCATGCGCCCGGGGCAGTGCCGCTACAGCCCCATGTGCCGGGAGGACGGGGGCACGGTGGACGACCTGATCGTGTACAAAAAAACGGATACTTCCTATTTCGTGGTGGTGAACGCCTCCAACAAGGACAAGGACGTCGGGTGGATGCGGGCCCACCTGACGGAGGATGTCACCGTCACCGACGTATCCGACCGGTACGCCCAGATCGCCCTGCAGGGCCCGAAGGCGGAAACGGTCCTCCGGCGGCTCACCGACACGGTCCCGGAAAAATACTACACGGCCCTGTTCGACACCGTTATCCTGGATATCCCATGCATCCTGAGCCGCACCGGCTACACCGGGGAGGACGGTTTCGAGATCTATCTGCCCCCCGACCGGGCGGAGGACATGTGGAACGCC